>NZ_KQ557116.1:0-226020 GCF_001443665.1 endosymbiont of Ridgeia piscesae
TATCGCGATTGGGCAGCTGGCCCATCGAGTCGAACGTCAGGGCGAGAAATAGTAGAAAGAAAAACGCGGTTCCACCATAAAAGATGTTACGCGCCATCGTTTTTGTGAAGGCCTCAGCCATGGGGATGCTCCTCTTGCGGATAAAAACGGCGAATGTATTAGAAAAAAGTAGGGAACAAAGAGCTTTGATCTTGGTCAAACGCCTCCTTGCTAGATTAAGGAGCCTCTGATTAAGTCTGGACAAAGTCGATTGTGATTCAGAACATTCAGATTCAAGGCGCACGTAATAGCTGGCTATTGCGAAGATTTGTAACGCAGAAGCTGGATATTCTGGGCACAAGATACGAGTTCATGACTTGATCAGAGGCTCCTTAGATGGCAGAAGAGAGCACATGAAGGTGCGCGAGGAAATCGCCGAACGGCACGCATTGTCGTCCAGCAATTTCCACTATTTACACCAGGCCCTGGCTTAATCCAGCGCATCAGCAGGCTGGTATTGGCATGGTCGTTATCTTCGCTGGGGCTGATCCCAAGCGGCATGCGGTTTCGGTCAAACGCTGATAGAGCTGACTGCTCTCCCCATCATACGGGATGACGATTGAAATACCTGGCTTGCCCGGCACGATGACAGCCCAACGTGGCTCCTCTGTCACTCCACGGAGAATTCCTTCGCAGCTAGAGAGGTCCAATCCCCGATAACTTTTGTAGATGGATCAGTGGAGCTGTGGCAGACAATGCAGGCGGGGCCATTACCAAATGCATTGGGGGTGCGCATCAAGGTTACGATTAATCATAGGTGATAAGGATGTTGCCCCGCAGAACCAGCGCCTCAACCGGCCTATGATCCCCTAGCCTGGTCTTGCGCCACATTTGATGCGTGACACTGGATGAATTCATCGCCCCCCCTGCTGCTGGCAATGCCATCGGAGCGACCAGAGACACAAGCACCACCAACACACACTCCATGCAGAGAAAGGCAGGAACCCTGTCTGCTAATCGACATCGTATATCTCCCCGCTTTGGATGGCGCCGTTTACGCCACTCTAAAATTGCAACAGGAGCTATAGCAGGGCAACATGCTCACGGCCCACCGAGCCCTTCCAGTCATTTCACCCTGGAGCTAAACCTTGATTACCCGCACCGCTTTGTCCCTACTGCTGAGCACGATGATTCTTCTCTTAAGCAGCCCTGCCCAGGCTGAGACCGTATCGGAAAAAACCATCAGGCTGCCCCCTACTTCCCTCGCAGCCTGGTACCGGCCCGACAACAAACGCCAGGTCTGGCTGCACAACATGTTCAAGCTGCGCAGGGAGATGCTGGCTGTCTCCGACTATCTGGCGCTGGAAGATGCGGCTGGCGTCGCCAAGTGGTCGGAACGGCTGGCACAGCACTACCGAAAAATCGGAGAGATGGTGCCGGAGTGGCAGGAGGAGCTAGAAGCGGATCTGATCAGTCAACTGCAACAGTCCGCGCAGCAGGGAAACTATGAAGAGGCCGCCCGGTCACTGCGTAAACTGGGGCTGAACTGTCGTTCCTGCCACCGTGACTACCGAGCGGTGACTGCGGCGATTTATCGCACACCGGACTTCAGCCAGATCCATGTGGAAGACTCTGAAACACTCGAAGAAGAGCCCTATCGAAGAGTCATGGAGCGCCTCACCCTGCTGGTCAACCGGATCAAGATTGCCAGTGAGGATGAGAGAATGCAGACTGCGCTCGATAGCCTGGATAATCTTCGCCAACGGCTCGATGACCTTGGGCAGAGTTGTGAATCCTGCCATAAGGACAAAGCCCCCAAATCCCGGATACTCGGTACTGAAACAGAGAAATCCCTGGCGGCACTTGAACAGGCGATCAAGGCGGGAGAACAAAAGAAAACAGGGCGTCACCTGGGAACACTGGCCGTCCAAGCCTGTGCCCGTTGTCACAGCGTGCACCGCACCCTATATGGTCTCAAAGGTGCGATTGCACCTTAACAAGATCTAGCTGACCCCCTCTCCCGACACCCCCATTGACAATTATCAAAACGGTTTTATTAATCGCCGGGTAGACTCCGGCATTAGTGTAATGAAGGTAATTTACACTCCGCATAGGTCTGCACAGATCTGTCATTGTCAGCGCCGCTGATCGGTGTTTACAGGGGACATCGTCAAGATGAGCAACAAAAATCCCCCGGCCTTCACGCGCCGGGTTTATATTTTTAACTTTCTCTCTTTAACCATCTCGATCCTGATTCTGGCCTTTTCCTGGGCGGCAACAGCCCTGGCCACTTCAGATTCCAAAATCGAGATGGGCATCTCTGAATACAAAAAAACGGATGGAAACCACGCGATTATCAGGCCTAAAAGAGAGCGCAAGTCAACCACAGACCATTCAAAGCTGAAGGAACTTCAAGGCCCGTTTTTCAGCGGTCCTGAAGTGACAAAAGCCTGCCTCGAGTGTCACAACACGGCGGGGCATCAGTTCATGAAGAACAAGCACTGGACCTGGGACTACAAGCACCCGAAGACGGGGCAACACCTTGGCAAGAGTGTGTTGATCAATAACTTCTGTACCAATGCCAGGGGCAATGAAGGCATGTGCGCCCAATGCCATGCCGGTTATGGCATGGACAGCTCGGATTTCGATTTTACAAACCAGGGCAACATCGACTGCCTGGTCTGTCACGAATCCACAGGCACCTACTACAAGACACCCACCTCAAAAGGCAACAAGGCCTGCTCCATCATGTTCGAGGGCAAGCCAGCCATCGACTGGACCAAGATTGCCCAAAGCGTCGATATGCCGAGTCGCAGCAATTGCGGCAAGTGCCACTTCTACGGCGGCGGTGGCGACAATGTGAAACATGGCGATCTCTCATCTGTACTGTTCGATCCGCCCAAAGCAGTCGATGTTCACATGAGTGAAGCCGGCGAAGGCTTCACCTGTATCACCTGCCACGTGGGCGAAGGTCATGAGTGGGCCGGCAGTCGTTACGAGATGCTGGTCAACGACGAGATAGGCACCGGCAAGCCCGGCATGCCCCGCAAAGTCGCCTCATGCGAAAGCTGTCACAGCGATTCGCCTCACCCCATCACCTCAGTCAAGGGGATCAAGCTCAACAGTCATACTCAGCACGTGGCCTGTGAAACCTGCCACATTCCGGCCGTTGCCAGGGGCGGTGTTGCCACTGAGGTCGATTGGGACTGGCGCACCATGGGCAAGCTGAAAGATGGTGAGGGTTTCAAGCTGAAGGAGTATACCCAGGGTAATGGCCATCACCGCGCCACCTACAAATCGATCAAGGGTAACTTCACCTATGCCGAAGACCTTGAGCCCATGTACGCCTGGTTTGATGGAACCATGAACTACACCACGATTGACACCCAATTCGATCCATCAAAAGGCCCGATTGAGATCAACAGCTTTTCTGGATCCTATGGTGATCCCGGTTCGCGCATCTACCCATTCAAACGCATGCACACCACACAACCCTACGACAAGGGCAATAACACGCTGGTCTATATGCATCTATGGGGTAATGATGAAGACGCACTCTGGGGCAACTACGATTTCGGCAAGGCAATCGAGGCAGGAATGAAGAAAAACGGCATCCCCTACAGTGGCGAATGGGGGTTTGTCGAAACCTACTCCTACTGGCCCATCAACCACATGGTGGCGCCAAAAGATGATGCCCTGGATTGTTCCAGTTGCCATGCGGATGATGGCAGACTCAATCACCTCAAGGGGTTCTACATGCCGGGTACGGGCAAGAATGAACTGCTCGACCTTATCGGTTTGTTGGCTGTCCTCGGCACCCTGGGTGGTGTACTCGGACACGGCGCGCTGCGCATGATCGCCAACCGCAGGAGGAAAGTCTGATGACAATGCATAAGATTCTAGTCTTCAAGCGGTTTGAACGTATCTGGCACTGGAGTCAGATGGCACTTATCTTCACCCTGCTGTTCAGCGGATTTGCAGTACACGGCGTCCATAGTCTGATCAACTTTGGTGATGCAGTCACTGTTCATACCTGGACCGCAATTGTGTTGCTGCTGATCTGGGCATTCGCCATCTTCTGGCTCTTCACAACAGGGCAGTGGCGCCACTATATCCCGACCGGGGAAAATTTCGTCAAGGTTGCCCGTTTCTACGCCTTCGGTATTTTCAAAGGCGAGCACCATCCATACCGAAAAACCTACCGGCGCAAGCACAACCCCCTGCAGGCGCTAACCTATCTTCTGCTCAAAATTGTGATCTTTCCTGCGATCTGGATATCCGGCATCGCCTACCTGCTGATCAGTTTTGGGCAGGAGGATATTTTTGGCTGGATAGGACTTGGACTCATTGCCCTGATCCATACCATCGCAGCGATCGCTGTCCTGGTGTTTGTCATCGCTCACGTCTATCTGCTCACAACAGGCCACTCGTTCATTGACCACGTAAAACCGATGATCACCGGCTACGATGATGTGGAACTGTCTGATGAGGAGTTGGCCTATCTGAAGGCAGATGAACCAGGTGCGATAAAAGAGGCCGATTAACAAACTTCTGGAAAGTAAAATCAGAAGATCCAGCGCTTGATCGTGCGCTGGGTCTTCCCTTATTTAAGAGGGCTCTGACTAGAAATCGCGCCTCACATCAAATCCAATAATAATATTTAGGTAGGTTTCACTACCGTTCCTACCCTTTTGCCTGCGCCCCATTTTTTCTGTTCATGGATCAACACTATTGCAAAAGGGAACCAGCAACTCTCTTTGCTGCCCGCCACTTTACCAGACCTTTCCGGGAGCCCACCAAAACCCTCTATCCTTGCCCCCACCTTGACACACCCCAACCCTTTGCTAGGTTTCAGGAAGGAGCTTCATGGATAAAGAGAGAGGTTATATGCCTTCCACCCCGAGCCTATACTCCGCCTGCAGATGGCAGTTAAAAGCGATCATTCCACTTTTTTTTACCATTTTCTGCGCGACCCTATCGGCCACAGCAAATGCGGCTTTGCCCGATCTCACCCTGCGAGTGAAGGTTCCCAAGGAGATCCAGGCAGGCCCGACTTTCGAGGTAAAGGTTAGCGTCGCTAACCGAGGCAAGGCAGCAGCCCGAGGCACGAGTTCAAATGCCTCAGGCTATATGGTTGACCTGTTTCTGACCCGAGGAAAGATACCTCAAGGCTTTGCCCGCTACTCACAATCCTACTTCGATGGCGTACTGCTGAAGGGAGGGCGCATCGACAGGACGGCCGATTTAGCCGAGAGCAATAGACATGGTTATCAGACAGAAGTCAGCACACCGACCGACACGCCACCCGGTAATTATAAGATATGCGCAAGAGTGGATCCTGCAGGCAGGGTCAGAGAAACTAATAAAAAGAATAATTTGAGCTGCCTAAACATAAAAGTTATCAAAAAAATCGGCCGCCAGACCTTTGCAGGGAAGGATCTGAAAATGGTCAGTAAGGAGCCTCCCTTACGCGCACATAACGGTTCTCGGGGCACAATGGCAGACCCAACCAAACGAACCGTGTTGCCGGATGGCACCCTGGAAATCCTTCTGCCAGACGACATCAGGCAACGCCGCGCTCCCAACGGACAGATCACAACCATCCTTCCAGACGGAACGCATATGACCTCAAAAGCCATTCAGGTACCGATGGATGAATTGCCGGCACTACCATCCGATTTGAGTGACTGGGGCCAAAAAGCCAGCGACGCACTACTGCAGATCATCCAAAACCTACTCACCGAAGCGGAGTTCAACGCCTACCAGCAGACAGAAATAAACAAGCCATTTTATCCCAGGATGGAGTGGTGTATTCGCAGCATCGACTTCCTGACGAGGGTGAAATGAGCACTCTCAAACCAACATCAAGGGCCAGGATGCTCTGCATCGGCATTATCCTTCTCTATCTCTTATCTGCCCCCATTCTCGCATCAAGTGAGGAAACATCACCCGCCGAAGACTTGGGACTTATCGATCAGATGACACAGATACTGGAGGCCGAGCAAGCGAATCGGTTTGCACCCACAATATTACCAATAGAGGTACTGGCACCCGAGACAGCACAATCAATGCAGCAGGCACTCAAAGCTTATTACGACTATCGCACTGTCGGATATGAACACCGCAGGTCAGTTTTCAGATGGCAATTGTTGCCATCAAAGATCATCTTCGTCATCGTCGTTCTGCTGGTGAGCGCCGGCATCTATTTCTCCTGGCTCCAGTTCATCAAGGGATTGAGGACAGACAAAGACCGCTCTTCCACAGAAACCACCTTCGAGGCATCCGCCAGCGGCATCAAGGTAAGCTCACCGGTACTGGGGGTCATCATCCTGGTCATCTCCTTGGCGTTCTTCTATCTCTACCTGGTATATGTCTACCCGATCGAAGAGATTCTTTGAGCAATGGACAATCAGTCAACAGCTATTCGCTCCGCCTCCCCCAACGCACTGCAATCTCGCGATACTCTCCCCACAAGCCACGTTTCTGAGCAAACGCCTCTCCCTCCATCTTCTTCAACCGCTCCCGAAACACACTGTCCAGCGGATAACGATTGAGCACTACCGCATAGCCATCAGTCACCATCTTCTCATTCAGGCTGTTGCCCTGATCGTCCAGCACCACCAGCGAAATACGCCCATATTTATCACGACGACTCAGGTCGCCACTCAACATCACCTGTTGCCCTGGAGTCACAAGGCGCCTGAGATACGTAGTGGACGCCGCGCCTATCGACAGTAGAACATCCTCACTCAGGCCGGTGCGTTGAACATCACGCTGCAACTTGGGGTTAGAGGTATCCTCCGGCGCATCGATCCCGGCCAACTGTATGCGTTCAGCGCCTCCAGCGATTTCCACAACCAGGGTATCGCCATCCTCCACCTGCTGAAGCCGGTAGAGCGACTCTGCCGCAATGGCATGCTGAGCGATGAAAAGAAAAAGTGCGGCCAGAGTAAATATTCGCATGGGGCAATAACCTGAAGAATTTAACGGGGTAGCCAGAAGATAAAAAACAGGCAAAAAACTGTGACGGCGATAAAAAACAGCACAAACCGGGTACGCGCTCCGGCCCGATAGCCCCGCTTTTGATAATGGGAGACACCGCCACAATGCGGGCACTCAGCTAGATCCTCAGCGATCTTTTTGCCGCAGTAGAGACAGTTCACCTCAGACAAAACGGTGCCTCACTTTTGTTGTTCCTTAAACATGGTGCCAAACAGACGAAACATCTTATAGGACACCAAGAGATAAAGCATAAAGCCTGCAACCAGCCCCAACAGAGCCAAGCCTTGCATTATTGGCGTCCAATCCGAGTTGAGCAATAGGATCAGCAGGATGACACAGACGACCCCCATGATGGCCAGCGCAATGCCATCGACACTGATAAAAGCAAATGCCCTGCCCAGACTGATCAGTTCTGGCTTATAATGTCGTCCGAGAAAAACGATGGCCTTTCTCCTTCTGACAGCAGCGGAACCACTCCTTTGATTATAAAGAACAAATCACACCTTCTCATCCTCCTTTCGAGTGCCCTGCTGGTTGCCTGCAGTGCCCACCCTGGCGCCGGCATTTGGGTGCCAATGGATGAGTCAGACACACTTTATTCCAAAATTGCAGTAGCGTTTGAAGGACGTGCTGAACTGTTTGTTGCCGATAGAGAGACGCATCTGTTGCGCTGCTTCTGGGGTGGCATCACGGCAAACAGCATCAGCATGGATTGCGTCTCTGCCGATGATGAGTCAGAAAAACATCTGTTCACTCTGCAGGTCAGCGACGACGGCATCGGGATGCTGAGCGAAGCGGACAAGACTCTCGGCCTGTTTCGCCGAACCAATGAGAATCCCTCCCCCAGAGAATAGCGACGCATTGACGCCCACGGCCTGTCACGCCGGCCTCAGTGGCTGGTGCCTCGCGAGCGGGTCAGTTTGTTATGCACGTTGTACTTTCCAGATGGCTTCTTCATCGGTAACCGCTTGACCTCTTCCAGGGTATTGGCGTCGTAGATCACCAGTGCCCCATCCATATCCCAGATACTGACCAGAGCGTATTTCCCGTCCTGGGTGAACTCTACATGGGCAGAGGTCTTGCCAGGAGCCGGCTTCAGAGTCTTGACGATCTCCAGGGTCTGTTTGTCGATCACATGCATCAGGTCTTTGTTGGGACCGAAGAAGACGTCGACCCAGGCGTAGCGGCTCTTCTCATGGCTGCGCATGAAAAAACCAGGGCCTTTTGTCGGAATGCGCTTGATCACCTCCCAGCTCTGCATATCGACGATGCTGACCTCCGGCCTTTTGATATTAGGCGTAGCCAGCACCGTGCGGCCCTGATACTCCCAGGTGATGGCGGAGCTCAGGTGCGGCATGCCCGGCAGGCTGACTTGAGCAACGGCTCGCTTCAGATCAAGATCCACCACCTGACCTGCGCTACCCTCTTTTCCCTTACCCATGCCCCGCGAAGTTCCGATCACCCGGTCATATTCCTGGGTAAGAAAGAAGTCATCGAGATAGCCTTCGACACTGATGCGGCGCACCGGAAACCGCGCCTCCTTATGGGCATCCCCGGAGTCTTCGCGATAATCATGGACCCAACCAGAAAAACCCGACGGCGGCTTGTCCATATAGCCGATCTCCCAGACCTCCGGTATATCTTTCAGCGCGGCGACAAAGCTCTCTCTCGGGTCTGCCGTATAGACCGCACTGACCCGTGAACTGGCACCGTTTTCATCTACCACATCGATCACCTTGAGCGGCGACAAGTCCCGGGCATCCAGAATCACCAGGGTATGGGGCAAATAGTTGGCCACCGCAACGTAGCGACCATCATGGGAGACGGCCAGGTTGCGGGTATTGATGCCGGCCCGCACCTCGGCCACATACTTCAGATTGAAGACATCGAACTTGCTGATCCAGCCATCACGGGAGGCAAAATAGATATAGCGCCCCCCTTCGGCCCATTTGGGGCCACCATGCAGGGCAAAGCGAGTCGGCAGGCGATGGATCGGTTCGAAGCTGTCGCCATTCAGCAGGGTAGCGTGATGATCACCCAGCTCCACCACCATGAAAAGGTTGGAGATCTGCGCGTCAAACTGCGGCTTGTCTGGCAAGCTGCCGGGGGGATGGTATTCCAGCCGGCTGGCCTTGATCTCTTCCATACCCCAGGGTGGAATTTCCTTCAGAGGCGTGTAGATCATGGCCACCAGGGCCTCGATCTCCTTCGGCTTCAGGATCTCCCGGAAGGCAGGCATCTGCGAGGCGGGGCGGGTATCCCGGATCACCTTGAAGGCAGCCTTTTTTCTCAGCCGTTTCAGATTCTGCGGCAACAGGGCAGGACCCACTTTACCCAGCCGGTCGGCACCGTGGCACTCGGCGCAATGTTTCTGGTAGAGCACATTAGCATCGATCGCCGTCCACGCATTACCCACCATCAGCATACCCAACAGCCCGGCCAACAGGACTCGAATCAGAGCTCTCTTCATAGATGATTTATCCGGCGAGCAGCCGATCCTCCGGACCATCATCCTCTACCCTAACTTCAATCCCGATCTCTTTATCGGTGAGATAACAGGCGGGATCCTCACTCCAAGCATCGCCAGTAAGCTGCCGGGCGCGCACACGAGTGTTGCCACCGCAGATATTGAAATAATGGCATTGACCACAACGCCCGCCTATCTTGCGCGGTGATTGTTTGAGACCGGCCATGATCGGGTCTGAGGTGTCCTGCCAGATCTCGGAGAAGGGGCGCTGCTTGACGTTGCCCAGGTCGTAGTCCCACCACATCGTGTCGGGATGGACCCGCCCCTGATTGTCAATGTTGGCGATGTTGACGCCGGAGCTGTTGCCGCCCCACTGGATCAGCTTGTCACCAATGTGCTCGGCCTGCTCAGGGAAGCGTCGCTCCACCCAGCGCAACAGATAGACCCCGTCCGCATCGTTGTTGCCGGTGACAAACTCTGTACCCCGGCCCTCGGTCGCATCCTCCAGGGCGCGTTCGAACAACAGATCCATCGCCCAGCGGGTGGTGTTGAGGAAGACGTCGTCCTCACGATTCTTATTGCCCCGTCCAGCATAATTGAGGTGAGAGAAATAGAACTTGTTGATGCGCTCTTCGACCATCAGGTCGAGCAGCTGCGGCAGCTGCTCTGCGTTGTCCTGGGTCATGGTAAAGCGCAGCCCCACCTTGATCCCCGCATCCCGGCAGAGACGCAGACCGTGCATCGACTCTTCATAGGCCCCCTCCTTGCGGCGAAAGCGGTCGTGGGTCTCCCTGATGCCATCAATGCTGATGCCCAGGTAGTCGAAGCCCACCGCAGCGATCTTGTCAATATTCCGCTCATCGATCAGAGTGCCGTTGGTGGAGAGCGCGGTGTAGAAGCCCATCGCTTTGGCGCGGTGGGCAATCTCGAAGATATCGGGCCGCAGCAAGGGCTCACCGCCGGAGAGGATCAACACCGGCACCCGGAACTGCTTCAGGTCGTCCATTACTTCGAACACCTGTTGGGTGTTCAGCTCGTTAGGAAAATCGGTGTCCGCTGAGATCGAGTAGCAATGCTTGCACATCAGGTTGCAGCGTCGCACCAGGTTCCAGATCACCACCGGGCCCGGCGGGTTGCGCTTGGGCCCCAGCGGCTTGGGCGCCAAGATCTCCTGCATAAATTGTGAGATTCTAAACATAGTCTTGTCTGATCCGCTCTTGGTGATCGGCGCTCACTGGCAGCTCCAATCCGCTCACACCCCAATCCTCATGCCGGTTTTTTTGAGGATCCGGCTACTAAAAAGAACCTCATGCGCCCGATTGTCGGCACCCAACAGCTCGGCGATGATCGCGGCCTTCTGCAGCACCTCACCCCGGTCCCGACCGTGGGCCATCGCAAACAGATTGTAGCGCCACTCCGGCAGATGGCGCGGACGATGATAGGCGTGGCTGACAAAATCCAAGGCGCCGATCAACCGACCATACTCCGCCACCTTCTCGTCCGGCACGTCCCATACCGTCATGCCGTTGCCACGAAAACCCAGGGTGTAATGGTTGGGCACCGCGCCGATACGTCGGATCACGCCACTCTCCAGCATCTGCTGCATGCGCCGCATCACCTCATCGGCCATTGTGCCCAACTGTTCGGCAATCTGCTCATAGGGTTGCGGCACCAGCGGCAGGCCAGCCTGGGTGGCGAGCACGATCTTGCGATCCAGCTCGTCCAGACCGCTCACCTGCTCAGGCTCAGTCGTCATCCTTTTGCACTCGCAGATCGGGCAGGTTGACCGCCCCCATCACATGCAGCACCACGCCGGCGCCGACAAAAAAAACGATGGTTGCGCCAAGACTGGCGAAGATGGGGTTGTCGGTTCCGATCGTCATGCCCTGATAGCCTGCCGCCAGTAGGGTGACCAAGGCGAGCAGGTAACAGATGTAAGCAGAAACCAGGGAGATTTTTTGCGCGGGTTTACGTGTTTTCAAAGAAGGAGTTCTCATGTAGGGGGTTGGCTCGCCTGAGGCTACAGCGGGAATTATTGATTGATGAGCGCAGGGAATACCACTCATCGAGTTAAACCTCAAACTTCAGGCCAACAAAAAACTCCTCTTTTTTTGGCATGTTATAGACTCGATACCCTGTCTCCGCCTCGATCTCAGCCAATACGCTGGTGATGCGCTGCGGGGTCTCGGTGGCTAGCACAAACCACATGTTGAACTGGTGGTCGCGGGCATAATTGTGGGCTACCTCCGGAAAGGCATTGACCTGCTCAGTCACCTGATCGAACGTCTCCTGGGGGATTTTCATGGCGCAGAGACTCAGGCCACCGCCCAGCCGCTCGGCATTGAATAACGGGCCAAAGCGCGAGAGTTGCTTCTTCTCAAGCATCTGCTCCAGACGCCGGATCAACTCATCCTCCGAGATGCCAAACCGCGCTGCTGCCTCACGATAGGGGTGCTCACAGAGGGGAAAACCGCCCTGCAGTTGATTGATGATGGCGCGGTCGATCTCGTCCATCACTGGTATCTGGCGCCACGCTGTTTGAAGCGTCTGCCGCTGAACAGGACCTTATGAGGGATCCCCGCCAGCCCTTGGGCCTCAATGATGCTCTCGATGTAGTTGAGCACCCGCTGGCGATCCTTACCGTGGATCATGCTGAAAAGGTTATAGGGCCACCCAGGCAGGCAGCGTGGACGCTGGTAGCAGAGGGTAACGCAGGACTCGTTGCTCAACTTTTCTCCCACTTCATCGAGGCGTCCATCGGGCACATCCCAAACAACCATAGCATTCGCGGTGTAGCCAAGTTCATGATGACGCACCACGATGCCCAGCCGCTTGATTACGCCTTCACGCTGCAGGTGGGCGATGCGATCGATCACCTCCTGCTCACGCATGCCGATGCGCTCACCCACCTCGGCGTAGGGGTGGCTGGAGAGCGGCAGCCCGCCCTGGATCTCGGCCACCAGCCTGCGATCCGCGTCGCTTAACACCATAGCGGGAACCCCAGATCGATATGAAACTGTTTCATTAGCGGCAACTTCAACACCGGGTAGCCGGTCTGCTGTTCCATCTGCGCCAACACGGCGTCCAGCCTGGCCTGATCGGGTGCGGTAACCACAAACCAGAGGTTGTAGTCATCCTCACGCTCGTAATTATGATTCACCTCGGCATAGGCGCTGATTATCGCCGCCACCGCCTCCAGTTCTTCTGCTGGCACTGCAATCGCCGCCAGGGTGCTGGCGCCGATCTTCTTCGGCTTGAACACCGGCCCCACCCGGCTGATCACACCGATCTCCTGCAGCCGGGTCAGAATCTTCAACACCAGCGCCTCGCTGGTCCCAATCGTTTTCGCCATATCCGCATAGGGGGTCGGAGTGAGCGGCAAACCCTTCTGATATTCGTTGAGCAGTCGCTTCTCGAGATCGTTCAGATCAACCGGGGCCGGGTTCAGTGTGAGCGGCTGACTCTGCGGGTAGGTCGGTGCCGGGTTTGCCATGTCACAGTCCTGTCTGGTGAGCGCGGGAGGTGAAGAAGATGCCACTGGGCTTGTCCACCGACAGGCGGTGGGTTTGCTGCAGTGTACGGGTGTCGTAGATCTGCACCTCATCCTTGTCGCGGACCGAGATCCAGACTTCCTCACCGCGCGGCGAAAACTCCATGTGAAGCGTGCCCTTGCCGGGCTTCAGGGTCTTCACAATGTCCAGGGTTTCGGTGTCGATCACCTGTATGGTGTCGTTGTGGGGAAAGGCGAAGTTGACCCAGATCTGCCGGCCGTCGGGGCGTGCCATGACGAAGACCGGTTGACCGTGAACCGGGATCTGCTTGAGCTCTCGCCACTCGGTGCTATCCACCACCAGCACTGAGTGCTGGCCCACAGCGGGCAGAAAGGCCCGGCTGCCAGCCATTGCCCAGCCCTCAAGGTGAGGCATCTTGTAGACCGGCAGTTTCTGTTGGCCGCGACCATAATCCTCCAGGATGAGGCGAGGCCCCTGTTCGGGATGCCAAAGGTCGAGCAGGGAGAGCCCGTCCTGGCCAAACAGACCGGCGATGTAGTAGCGGCCGTCCGGCGTGATCAGGGCGTCATAGGGCAGACGGCCGATTTTCTCGAAGCGCTGGATGGAGGGATTCGCCGGGGTATCCATGTCGATGATCCAGCTCTCACCGGAATCGTAGAGGCTGACCACGAAGCGCTGATCCGGCGCATCCACCAGACCAACGGTCTTCGAGCCCTTCTTGTTGCCCTCCCGGTCTGTCACTGTGGTGGAGGGGATATCCGCCACTAGAGAGAGATCGTCAGAGGAGAAGACCTTCACCCCACCCGGCTCATAGTTGGAGACCGCGATAAGTGAACCGTCCTGGGAGATGGCGCCGCCGATGCTATTGCCGCCCTGCACGATGCGTTTGACGATCCGACCACAGAGGATGTCGACCTTGGTCAGCCCACCGTCACGCCCGAAGATGTAAGCGTAGCGTGCATCCCGGGAGTAGACCGCCGAGGCGTGGGAGAGATCACCCAGACCCTCGACCCGGAACAGCTCCCTGCGGGCGCTAGTATCCACCACCTTGAGGCTGCCAGCGGCACGTTCGATGATGATACCCATGTCACCGGTGCCTCGGGTCAGGCACTCGGCCACCAGGAGGCTGGGGGCGAAGAGAATCAGCAGCAGTAGCAGGGTGCGGAAAGACTTCACGGCCGGCGACCTCCCTGCTTGAGTTGAGTTGCCAACCACAGCGCCTCACTGTCTGTAAAAAACGGGCGCCAAGGTGGCATCGGAGTACCGGGACGGCCATGCAGAATGGTCACGGCCAGCTGCTCCACCGGCCACTGCTGCAGACGCCGAGGTGTCAGAGCGGGACCCAGACCACCCTCAAGACGCATACCGTGGCAGGAACCACAGTCGTGCCGCAACAGATAGAGAATCTCCGCCTGTCGCTGGGATGAGATTTCGGCCAGCGCAGCACCACTCATTAAGAGGGTGATAATCAGCGTCGACAGAGGGAGCAGATGCCTTTTCATACCGGTGTTTCGTTATTCACGCAGCAATTTATGGTGATGGGTAAGAAACTATCAGGTCGGCACTCAAAGGCTTTGACATCCATCAAACCACGCTATTCAACACGAACGATACCGGTCATTTCTGGATGGGGGCCACAGCGGTAGGGAAACTCACCAACGCTACCGAAACTGCGTTCGTAGGTGTCATCGGGGAACAGGTAATCGGATTCTGGATCGCCGAGCTGTTCGAACCAAACGCTATGATACTGGCGTTTTTCCCGGTTGACCCAGCGTACTGTCTGCCCCGCCTTGATACTGATCACCTGGGGCAGAAACTTGAACTTGATGATCTCTACCTGCGCAACTGCCCCCCCTCCTGCCGTGGCTGTTGTCATTATCGCAGCAAGGCTTAGCGCCAACAGCGCCTGGCAGGAGAGTTTCAGTCTGATCATCAGGAACCTCAAGGTTATGGTGTTACTGCGCAGTGGCGTTGATCTCCGCCTTGTCGCTGTCGAATCCTAGCTTGTACCCCAGCGAGACGTGATGAAAACGCGCGTTGCTGTAGTCATCATGGATGGCGAAACCAATATTGTAGAGCTGATCCTTCGCCAGCGGCAGATCACCTGGCTTATTGGTTTGAAGCTTGCGTTTCATCACCAGGGTCCAGACACCATCCTGCAACGATGCAGTCATCTCCGCCGCATCACCCCCGCTCATGTTACGTTGCTCCAGGATGTGGCCATCCTCGGTCTCGCCCTTGCCGGACTTGTAGCGGACCAGCTCCATATACTTATGGGCATCCATCTCCGCCTGCAACTCATCCGCACTCTTCAGCTTGTCCCAACCACCGCGCTTCTTGCCACGACGCCCCTTGACCTCGATCTTGCTGCGGCTCTCCTCGATGTACTTGGTCAGCCCCTGTGAGAGATCGAGCTGCTGAGCCACCGGACTACCGCCCGCCGTCTCAGCATCCGGCGTGTGGGGCATGCTCCGCAGGTCATGATGGCAGGTGCCCCAGCAACCAGCGCGGTCGGCATACTTGACCTCATTGGTGGCAAGCATCAGTGCCAGCTTCATCGGGTTTTCCGGGTCCATCTTACCGCCCTCCACGAAGGGTACCGGCGCATGCTCGGAATTGTCCCAGCTGAAACGGAGATAGAGGTTCTCTCCATCGTGGGTCGACTCGACAGTAACCGGAATGCTGCCACGCTTGCCGGGAATCGGGGTGGGTTCGGCCTTGACACCGGTCACCATCTTTTTACCCATGTCGGCGGTCTCTTTGTCATGGCAGGTGACGCAGCGGTCTCCGGCTTTGATAAAGGGACGGGCGCCACCGTGGTCCTTACCGGTCAGCACCCACTCCATGGAGGTCTGACCAGGATAGAAGAGGGTGACCTCCCGACTGGATGCCTTTGACCAATCGATATTGGCATCGAGAGCGGCATCGGTTGCCTGGGAAGTGCCAGTTGCTGCGGCCGGTACAGGGGCAGCCGCCTCACGCTTGACCGCATTGATCTCCACCTTGTCGTTATCGAAGCCGATCTTGTAACCCAGGGAGACGTGGTGAAAACGGGCATTGGTGAAGTCATCATGGATAGCGAACCCCAGATTGTAGACCTGGTCCAGCGCCAGACTCAGGTCACCGGGCTTGTCGGACTTGAGCTTGCGCTTCATCACGACGATCCAGTTGCCGCCCTCCTGACGCGCATCCACCTCGAAGCCCTGACCGCCGCTCATCAGGCGCTGCGCCATGATATGGCCATCCTCGGTCTCACCCTTGCCGGATTTGTAGCGCAGCAGATCCATGAACTTGTGGGCATCCATCTCTGCTTTCAGTGCATCATCGCTTTTCAGTTTGTCCCAGCCACCGCGCTTCTTGCCGCGACGCCCCTTGACCTCGATCTTGCTTCGGCTCTCCTCGATGTACTTGGTCAGCCCCTGTGAGAGATCAAGCTTTTGTGCAACCGGACTGCCGTTTGCGGTGTCGGCATCTGGAGTATGGGGCATGGTGCGCGCGTCATGGTGGCAGGTTCCCCAGCAGCCAGCGCGGTCAGCATATTTAACCTCATCGGTGGCAAACATCACCGCCAGCTTCATCGGGTTGTCCGGATCCATCTTGCCGCCGTCGACAAAGGGAACCGGCACATGCTCTGTATCTTCCCATTCAAAACGCAGGTAGAGGTTCTCCGTGTCGTGGGCCGCCTGCACACTGACCGGGATACTGCCGCGCTTGCCGGGGATGGGGGTGGGTTCGGCCTTGACACCGGTCACCATCTTTTTGCCCATGTCGGCGGTCTCTTTGTCATGACAGGTGATGCAGCGATCACCGGCCTTGACGAAGGGACGGGCGCCACCGTGGTCCTTACCGGTCAGCACCCACTCCATGGAGGTCTGGCCGGGATAGAAAACAGTGATATTACGTATCGGCACGTCGCTCCAGTCGATGCCGAAGCCGGCAACCGGGCCAACCGCCGTAGTGGCTGCGGTCGCCTCACCCGCCTGCTGCGCCTTAAAGGCAGCCAGCGCATCGGCGACGGCTTTTTCGACGCGCGCCTTTTCGGCTTTCTTGGCCGCCATCTTGGTCTCGCGGGCCTTCTTCGCCGCAGCCTTCTCCGCTTCAGCCTGAGCCGCCTCTTTTTCCTCGACCCGCTTCAGACCTTCGAGGAACATCTCCGGCACTTCACGCACATACTTGGGGTTCGGTGCTTCCAGCTCCTCCAACTCCTCGTCGGAGAGCAGATCACGTACGTGCTTGTGGGCAATGCCCTTGTGGCAGTCGATACAAGTCTGGCCGGTCTTGAAGGCGTTCAGGTGTTGTTTACGAGCCCGGGGGCGTTGAAATTCCGGGTTCATGGATTCAAAATTGTGGCAGTTACGGCACTCACGAGAGTCGGTGCTTTTCATAGTGCTCCAGACTCGTTTAGCCATTGTCAGGCGGTGCTCGTTAAATTTTTCTGGGGTATCTACCGTCCCCATGATCTTGTGATAAACCTCGTTACTGGCCTGTATCTTACGGGCCATCTTGTGGACCCAATCCCTCGGCACATGGCAGTCGGGACAGGTGGCCCGCACGCCGGTGCGGTTGGAGTAGTGGATGGTGGGCTTGTACTCCTGAAAAACATTCTCTTCCATCTCGTGGCAGCCGATGCAGAAATCTAGCGTATTGGTCGCCTCCATCGCGGTGTTGAAGCCACCCCAGAAGATGATACCGCCGATAAAAAACAGCAGAGCGCCGCCTACGGTTGTTCCTAAAATCAGCCGACGTGATGCCAGGCTCGGTTTTTTATATTGGTCTGCCATTTCTTAACCGCCCCAGAGAGAGAGAACTGAAGGTGAAAAAGCGCGGGCATGGAAGGACTCCATGCCCGCATTCGGTACTACCGAATCAAGTAACCCTGATCAGGTTACGTGGTTAACACGGTTGTGGACGTTGAACTTGCCGGTCGGTGCGTAGAGACCTTTGATGCGTGCCTTCTCTTTGAGGGTCTTGGCATCGAAGATGATGATCTCACCGTTAGGCTTCTTGCTATCCGCACGGTTCCAGACAGAGGTCCAGACCTCAGAACCATCATTGTTGAACTCGATATGAACGGCTGCATAGCCTTTCTTCTCGGTCAGACGAATGGTCTTGACGATCTCGTGGGTCTTCTTAGAGATGACCTGGATCGACTGCTGAACCTCAGGCTCCGGGGTCTTGGTCTGGTCGGCCCAGTAGTAGTCAGACTTGGGATGAGTGCGGATGAAGACACCGGGGCCATCGGTCTCAACTTCGTAGCAGATCTTCCAGGCCTGGTCGGGATGCCCCTTGGGGTCGTTGCCCCAGACGGTGATCTTGCCCACACCCAGATGGGTGGTACCACCGACCGGACCGCACTTGGGATCGATCCAGTTGGCACCAGGACCAGGATGCGGCTTCTTGTCCACATCGATCATGGCTTCCAGCTTGCGGGTCTTGGAGTCAATCACCACCATCTTGTTGGAGGCGTTGGCAGCGATCTGGAAGTAACGACCGGTCGGATCATAGAAACCGTCGTGCAGATACTTGGCGGAGTCGATCTTAGTGATCTGCAGATTGTCGATATCACTGTAGTCGACCTGCCACATCTGACCCAACTCCTTCATGGAGACCAGCCAGCTAGGCGCCATCGGAGTGTCGTACACAGCCGCCACGCGAGACTCGTTGACATACTCACCATCTACATTCACGCCACGAGCAGAGACCACCTTCAGCGGCTCCATGGTCTTGGCATCGAGGATGACGAAGTGCGGCGGCCAGTAGCCACCACCGATGACATACTTGCCGTCACCGGAGACGGCCACGTCACGGGCATCATAGGCGACCTGGGTCTGGGCAACCTTCATCTTATCCGGGGTCTGCCACAGATCAACCTTGGTCATCATGCCGTCGCGCCCCATAACAAACCAGAAGCGACCAGGATTCTCTGTGTGCAGAGTATTGTGATGCTCAACGGCCTTCAGCACATGCACGGCATAACCCGTTGGGATATGCGCAACGACCTCTTTCTTGTCACCGTCGATGATCGCAATCTTGCCGACATCACGCTCGATGACCAGGAAGAAGTTCTCCCAGTTGCGGCCATGCAGGGGCTTGGTGGGATAGTCTTTGGGGTCGACGAATACCTTGTGGCGCTCCTTCATCAGAGCCAGGGACATCTCCGGCGGGATCGGCGGCGTCTGCTGGATGTACTTGGCCATCAGGGTGATCTCGTCCTTCGACAGAATATCGTCGAAGTTGTTCATGCCACCTTCTGTACCGTAGGTGATGATCTTTTCGAGACGCGTCTGACCCAGCTTCTGAGTGTTCTTAGGTTCCAGGTTTTTACCGGTGGCGCCTTTACGCAAGGTGCCGTGGCAGCCAGCGCAGCGCTGGAAATAGATCGATTTTCCCTTCTCAAAATCAGCATCAGACATCGCAGGCGCACCGGCCGTAGCATTCAGCGCAAAACCGGACGACGCGATACCGACAGCAAGACCCAGGGCGGAAAGTGTAAATTTCGTCTTCTTCATCTAGGGTGATCTCCCTCAAAAGCCAAATAACATGGCAAACAACATTGGCAGAATGGCAAAATCCCGCCATATGCCGGGTTATGTCATGTAGAGAGAAGTTAGACCTGGCTTAGGAGTTCCACTTTGATATGAGTCAAACCGAACTTTTTGGAGCAAAGCGACAACCTTCCGATCACATCATGACCTGCTGTATGGCTATCGATGGCTAGCCGCTATTTATCGCGAAAAAACAGTACATTGGCGGCTTTTAATGCTTAATCGACGGTAGTGCCTGTATTATGAGGGGCCACTCTGAAGCAGAGTGCTGTTCGCATTAATCGATCTTTTATTCCCACTTTTATTGACTCGCATCAACTAAAGGGGACAGGCGCACCATTGCGCATGACTGCTTCTGCTTTACTGTTGGGATGCAACAGCTGCTTTTGGCAGACATATGTCAGATTCGCCCACTATCTTATGCACAGAATTGTTGCTTGACCGCCTATATCAAGACAATCGATAGAGCTGAAAGTGGCGTTTGAATTGCAGCCACACACGATCTGCATAGCCAACGCCGAAGCTCCCCATAAAAAAACGCCCCTTGCGGAGCGTCTTATCGAAGCACAGCCGTGTTTGTGCGGGCTTAGTAGACGCCTCTCTCATTCAAAAAAGAGGAGTACTGTTTGTCTGTCCCATTGATATGCTTGATCAACCACCCCTGAAGATAGAGCACTACCCCTTCCAAGGCTTCATGCCCTTTCTCCTCGTACTGCCGCACAAAAGAGTCCACCTCAGCAATCATCGCCCTGTGCTGCTCAACATGGCCATTAATATCGGGGTAGTCGTACTTCTGCATCAAGCTCTCTTCGTTCTTGAAATGGTATTTTGTGTAGTCCACCAGCGCCTTCAGCGCCTGCTGCTCAAACTCCTCCCCCATATGGTACTTATACGCGGCTTGAAATTTATTCAGCAACTCAATCAATCTTCGGTGCTCATCGTCTATCTGGGCGATTCCGACGCTATAGCTCTCTTTCCAAACCAGTTGATCCGCCTGCGCCGCGCGCTTATAGATAACTGGTATCGCAATCAGGATTGCGATCAATACCCAGGAGACCGGGTTATCAAAGCCAAACAAAAAACCCATGCCGGCGGCAACGACCAAGAGGGCCATAATGACGGCTAACATAAGTGGCTTAAGATTTTTCATATAAAAACACCATTGGAATTCAGACCGATTTTTGCTGCGCTCTATTTCAACCTGATGATCGTCGCATGCGCTGGGCGGATTCTGCAAACCATTCTGCAGTGCTGCAAAAGGATCGACCAAACCATTATAGATGCGGTCCCTGATCCAGGTGTGATTTTATAGCGCAACAATCTGTATTCTCCACTCCACCAACAAATCGACCCATACGCTGAACATAAAAAAGGCCGGCACAAAGTGCCGGCCTTGAGCTGAGGCATTACGCCTCTCTGGGGGGATTCGCCTAATCAGTCGGCGACCACCGCCTCCGGCTCATCCTGACCCACGAAGAAGCTGGCGATGTAGATCACCAGACCGATCAGGAAGACCAGGCCGGCGACCTCACGCAGCCAGTAGAAGAGCTCGATCTTATCCTGCACCGCCATGAACGGCAGCGGGTTGTCGCCCATCCGCTGCAGGTAGGCCTGCAGGATGCCCGCGCCGGTCAGGAACAGCGTGATGAACACCATCGAGATCGTCATCAGCCAGAACGACCACATCTCCAGTATCTGCGATTTGGCCGGGTTCGCCGCATTCCGCCCACGCAGCAGCGGCATGGCGTAGGAGATCATGGTCAGGTTGATCATCACGTAGGCGCCGTAGAAGGCCATGTGACCATGCGCTGCGGTGATCTGCGTACCGTGAGTGTAGTAGTTCACCGGCGACAGGGTATGCAGGAAGCCCCACACGCCAGCACCGAGGAACGCCATCACTGCAGTACCCAACGCCCACAACACGGCTGCCTTGTTGGGGTGCTCACGACGCCGCTTGTTGACCATATTGAAGGCAAATACCGTCATCATGAAGAAGGGAATCGGCTCCATCGCGGAGAAGATTGAACCCCACCACTGCCAGTACTCGGGGGTACCGATCCAGTAGAAGTGATGGCCGGTGCCGATGATGCCGGTGATCAGAACCATGGCGATGATGATGTAGAGCCACTTCTCGATCACCTCGCGGTCGACGCCGGTGGTCTTGATCAGCACGAAGGCGAGGATGGAACCAAGGATCAGCTCCCACACGCCCTCAACCCACAGATGCACAACCCACCACCAGAAGAACTTGTCCAGCACCAGGTTGACGGGATTGTAGAAGGCGAACAGGAAGAACACGGCCAGACCGGTCAGACCCATCATCAGCACCAGATTGACCACGGTCTTGCGACCCTTGAGGATGGTCATGCCGATGTTGAAGAGGAAGGCCAGTGCGACAATGACGATGCCAATCTTGGTGATTGTCGGCTGCTCCAGGAACTCACGCCCCATGGTGGGCAGCAACTCGTTCATGGTCAGATCCGCCAGGGTCGAGTAGGGCACCAGCAGGTAGCCGGCTACCGTCAGGCCCGCGGCCACCAGGAAGATCCAGAACATCAGCGTCGCCAGCCAGGGCGCGAACAGTTCCGTCTCCGCCTCTTCCGGCACCAGATAGTAGGCGGCGCCCATGAAGGCCATCAACATCCACACGATGAGGGCGTTAGTGTGGACCATGCGGGCCACGTTGAACGGAATCTCCGGGAACAGAAAGTCACCGACGACATACTGCAGACCCATGATCAGGCCAAACAGAATCTGCGCTGCAAACAGCGCGATGGCCGCGATAAAATAGAGCTTCGCAACCGATTGTGATTGATACTTCATCGTTATCCTCTCCCCTTAACCCTGGATATTCGGCGGCCAGCCGGCGGTATTGATTCCAGACGCATACTTCAGGAATTCAGCCAGGGCAGACAGCTCTTCATCACTGAAGTTGAACTGCGGCATGCTGCGGCGACCGGGAATGCCGTCCTTGGGACGACTGGCGATAAAGCCTTTGATCGCATCGGTTGAATTGCCAAAGCGTTGATAGACGTTACCCAGCTCAGGCGCAAAGTAGGCGCCCTCCCCCAGCAGCGTGTGACAGCCAATGCAGTCGTTCTTCTCCCAGAGCGCCTTGCCCATGGCGATCTGCGGACCGAGCTCGCCTTCGAGGGCGGCGCGGTTATCGCGATTGGGCAGCTGGCCCATCGAGTCGAACGTCAGGGCGAGAAATAGTAGAAAGAAAAACGCGGTTCCACCATAAAAGATGTTACGCGCCATTGTTTTTGTGAAGGCCTCGGCCATGGGGATGCTCCTCTTCCGGGTATAGGATGGCAGCTACATTAGAAAACGATGATGCATGCTCCAGCATTGACCTTGATCAAAGGCCATGCCGTGGGTCTGACTCGCTTCCAGGGTTCAGCGAATTTAGGGGAATCAAGCAATATCACTCGAAAAAGCGGTGCCGGATGAAGTGATCGAACTTGTTAAGGAGTCTCTGATTAAGTCTGGACGAAGTGGATTGTGATTCAGAATGTTCAGACTCAAGGCGCAAATCACACGTATCCCCTACATCCCTGTCGGGGATAGCTAGGCATGGATGCAGGAGGTAGAACACACATGGGGCAGTTGACGAGATTTGCAACGCAGAAGCTGGATATTCTGGTCACAAGATTACGAGTTCATAACTTGATCAGAGGCGACTTAAACAGGCCATCTCTCATCCAGACAGCTCCACAGGCTCTTTCAGCGACGAGGTATTCACTCCAGCGATTCCCAGCGCCACATCCTGCAACCGCAGCCAGGCATCCTTTTTTTCCAGCCCCTTGATCACCCTGTCGATACCAGCGCAATCGATAAGGAGCCGACGCCAGACTGCCGCCCGTCGCTTCAGTCCCTTGCGCATCAGTGGCTTGCGCTTCTCCCATACGCGTTGTGCGGCCATCACACTATCGACTGAACGCCCCTGCTCGACCATCGCCGCCATCTCCGCCAACGCCCGGATCTCCCGCGCCAGCGCCCACAACACCACCGGCGCCACCACCCCCTCTGCCTGCAGGTGTTCCAGCATGCGCAGACCACGGCCCGCCTCTCCGGCAAGCAGAGCATCTACCAACCCAAACACATCAAAGCGGGCGCTGTCGGCCACTGATTCGGCAAGCTGTTCCTGACCCACAACCCCAGGACCATGCAGCAGCAACAGCTTCTCGATCTCCTGCTTGGCGGCAAGCAGATTGCCCTCAATCCGCTCAGACAGCATATCCACCACACCAGGCTCCGGCGCAAGCCCCACATCCCGCAAGCGCCGCTCCAGCCAGGGTAGCAGCCGCTGCCCTTCAATCGGCCAGATCTGCACCAGCACGCCCAGCCGCTCGACCCCTTTTACCCACTTACTATTCTGCTGGGCTCGGTCGAGCTTGGGGGCGGTGATCAACAGCAGGGTGTCGGGAGGAGGATCAGCCAGATAGGCGCTGATCGCTTTGGAGCCTGGGGTGCCGATCTTTGAACTCGACAGGCGTAGATCGAGGAGTCGCTTATCGCCAAACAGGGAGAGGCTCTGCCCCGCATCAAGCAGCTGGTTCCAGTCGAAACCCGGGCCAACCTCCAACAACTCACGCTCACTGAAGCCCTGAGACCTAGCCGCCTGACGCACCTGATCCGCCGCCTCGCCCAATTGTAGCGGCTCATCACCGCTCAGCAGATAGACCGGAGCCAGCGACTTGTTCAGTTGGGCCGGCAGCTGATCGTTGCGCAGACGCATCAGCGGCTAGAGCCGGGCCTGCAGCTGGCGCAGGATCTGTCCAGCCAGGTTGCGCCGCATCTCCTGCTGCACCAACGCCGCCTCATTGCGTCGCCCCAGCTCTTCGGTGCCGTTGTAGATCAGCTGGCGCAGCACCTGCAAACTCTGGGGTTCGATCCGCTGCTCGCCTGTTGCTGCAGTCACCTGGTACTCCACTGTCAGCTTGAGCTCATACTCCAGCGCCTTGCCGTTGGCATCCACCGACAGGGCCCGGTATTCGATCTGATCCTTCAGCACCTGCAGATGGTGTCTCGCCGCTGCTTCGCTGGCAGCCAGCTTCGCACCGGAGGCGCTCAGCTCCTGACGCAGCATGGCTGCCAGGCTGGCGCGGCCAGCATCCCCCTGGATGTAGAGCCCATCCAGATTCGGCGTTGCCTGCTGGTAGCCCTTGAGATGGAAGCCGCAGCCGCTCAGCAGCAAGACAAGCACTACCCACAGGACAATCCGGTAATGACGTTTCATTGAGATCTACCCATCCTCACCATGCTGAACTTCAATCATCCGTAGGAGCACCGCTTGCGGCGCGATTCGCACAATGAGATGTTCGCGCCGCAAGCGGCGCTCCTACTGCCAGATCACTTGGCAACTATGTTCACCAGCTTGTTGGGCACCACGATCACCTTGCGCACCGTCGCCTCGCCGATGAACTTCTGCACGTTGTCGTTGGCCATCGCAGCCACCTCGACAGCAGCCTTATCGGCATCGGCGGGCACCTGGATCTTCGTCCGCACCTTGCCATTGACCTGCACCACATACTGAATGCTCTCCTGCTTCAGCGCCGCCTCGTCAACCCGCGGCCAGCCGGCAGCGAGGATATCGTCACCGTAACCCAATCCGCGCCAGAGGTGGTGGGAGATGTGGGGAGCGATGGGGCCAAGCAGGCGCAGCACGATGCTGAGGCCTTCGTGCAACACCGCCCGATCAACCGCCTTGTCGCCCAGCTTGTAGAGGCTGTTGACGATGGTCATGCAGGCGGAGACCACCGTGTTGAACTGCTGTCGGTCGAAGTCGTAGAGCGCCTTCTTCAGCGTCTCGTGCAGCTCGCGGCGGGCATCTTTCTGTGCATCTCCCAGCACAGGATCGGAGTCGTTGGACGCTGAAGCGTCCAACGACTCCGATCCCTTTTGTGCCAGCGCCCAGAGGCGTTTAAGAAAACGAAAGGAGCCCTCCACCCCCTCGTCGTTCCACTCCAGAGACTGGTCTGGCGGTGAGGTGAACATGGTGTAGAGACGCACCGTGTCGGCACCGTAACGGTCGATGAGGGTCTGCGGATCAACACCGTTGTTCTTCGACTTCGACATCTTCTCGATGCCGCCGATCTCCACCGACTGACCGTCAGCGGCAAACTTCGCACTGAGTGGACGCCCCTTCTCGTCCCGCTCCACCTCGACCTCTGCCGGGTTGTACCAGTGCTTGGCGCCGCTGGCTTCGTCGCGGTAGTAGGTGTCGGCCACCACCATGCCCTGGGTCAATAGCTTGCGGAACGGCTCGTTACTATTTATCAGCCCCGCATCCCTGAGCAGCTTGTGGTAGAAGCGAGCGTAGAGCAGGTGCAGCACCGCGTGTTCGATGCCGCCCACATAGTGGTCGACTGGCAGCCAATAGTCGGCCCGCTCGTCGAGCATGGTCTCGGCGCCGGGGCAAGTGTAACGGGCGTAGTACCAGCTCGACTCCATGAAGGTATCGAAGGTATCGGTCTCGCGCCGCGCCGCGCCGCCACATTCGGGGCAGCTGCATTTGGCGAATTCGGCATCGGCCTTGATCGGGTTAATGGTGTTCTCGTCGTAGACGATATCTTCCGGCAGAACCACCGGCAGATCCTCGAGAGGCACCGGCACAATACCGCACTTCTCGCAGTGGATCATCGGGATCGGCGTGCCCCAGTAGCGCTGGCGGGAGACCCCCCAGTCGCGCAGGCGGAAGTTTTTGGTCTTCTCCCCCTTGTCACGCGCCTGCAGCCACTCGGCGATGGCGTCGAAGGCCACCTCGGAAGTAAGGTCGTTGAAGGGACCAGAGTCTTTGAGTACACCCTTGTCGGTGTAGGCGGCGGCCTGAATGTCGACCTGTGAACCATCGGCAGGGTGGATCACCTGCTTGATCGGGATGCCGTACTTGCGGGCGAAAGCGTGGTCACGCTCATCGTGGGCGGGCACGGCCATGACGGCACCTGTACCGTAACTCATCAGCACGAAGTTGGCCGCGTAGATCGGCACCGGCTCGCCGCTCACCGGGTGGATGGCGTTGATGCCGAGCGGCATGCCCTTTTTCTCGATGGTCTCCAGATCCGCCTCGGAGGTGCCGCCCTG
Organism: endosymbiont of Ridgeia piscesae; assembly: GCF_001443665.1. Taxonomy (NCBI): domain Bacteria; kingdom Pseudomonadati; phylum Pseudomonadota; class Gammaproteobacteria; species endosymbiont of Ridgeia piscesae. The sequence continues at coordinate 26,592 of NZ_KQ557116.1, forward strand.
GCGGCACTCGTCGATGAAGGCGGTCAGCTCTGGGTTGCCTTCGGCGGCCTGCAGTGCGAGTGGGTGCTCACCAGCAACCGCCACGTAGGTAACGCCCATGAGGGTGTCGGGGCGGGTGGTGAAGATGGTGAGAGTTTCGTCGGAGGTGGCGCTCTCAATACCGAACTCCATCTTCACGCCGTAGGAACGGCCGATCCAGTTGCGCTGCATGGTGCGCACTTGGTCGGGCCAGCCTTCCAGGTTGTCGATCTCATCCAGTAGCTCGTCGGCGTAGTCGGTGATCTTGATGAACCACTGGGGGATCTCACGGCGTTCCACCAGCGCCCCGGAGCGCCAGCCGCGACCGTCGATCACCTGCTCGTTGGCGAGCACGGTCTGGTCCACCGGATCCCAGTTGACCACCGCGTTCTTGCGGTAGACCAGACCTTTTTTATAGAGCTCGGTGAAGAGCCACTGCTCCCATTTGTAGTAGTCGGGCTTGCAGGTGGCCAGTTCGCGATCCCAGTCGTAGCCAAAGCCGAGACGCTTCAGCTGGCCCTTCATGTAGTCGATGTTGTCGTAGGTCCAGGCCGCCGGCGCCGCCCGGTTCTTGCGCGCCGCGTTCTCCGCCGGCAGGCCGAAGGCGTCCCAGCCCATCGGTTGCAGAACGTTCTTGCCCTGCATCCGCTGGTAGCGGGCGATCACATCGCCAATGGTGTAGTTGCGCACATGGCCCATATGCAGCTTGCCGCTCGGATAGGGGAACATGGAGAGGCAGTAGAACTTCTCCTTCGCCGGATCTTCACTGACGGTGAAGCTCTTTTCGCGCTCCCAGTGGGACTGGACGGCCGCCTCGATCGCGGCGGGATCGTAATTTTTCTGCATGATCGGGTCTGAATTCTGTCAACAACGGGGAATCGCGGAAGCATACCCCAGCGACGCCCAATCCTGAAGCCGTTGCCCGCCGGATTTGCCATCCACCAGCTTTGATCCATTATTCTATAGAAGTACGATGACAAAAGGGCTACCCGCCCGGGGAGAGAGCAATGACAGATTCAGGTAACAAGGCCCCACTCGACCGGCTCACAGAGGCCTATGAGAAGATGCTTGAACAGGTTCACGATGCCTACGAAGTCACTAGGGAGAGCGCCCTGCCCGGACTCAAGGAGTATCTGTCGGATGCCAGAGAGAAGGTGGTGGAACTGGGCGAACTGACCCGCGAGGAGGCAGACAAGGTGGCTGGCTATATCGAACGGGACATCAAGGACGCCGCCCACTATCTGCGCGATACTGGCGAGCAGATCTCCACCTGGTGGCGCTTCGATCTGCACCAAGTGGAAGACCGGATCGCCGAGACGTTCAGCAAGGTCGCTGACCAGACCAGGCTGGAGTTGGGCAAACTGGCGAAGCGGGCCGAACAGGCATCCACCTACCACACCGGCGAGATCACCGGCCCCGGCACCCTGGTCTGCACCAACTGCGGCAAGCAGATGCACTTCCGCAAGGCGGGCCACATCCCACCCTGCTCAGGCTGCCGCAGAACCGAGTTCAAGCGCTCAGAGGAATAGCCCGGACGGCGTATCGAGAGGGGTTGGAGCCCGACCGACAGCGAACCTATTCGCTGGCTGGGGTAGTCGCCTGCATCAGGGTTTCGAACTCACGCTGCCACTTGCCCGCCACAGCATCCACGCTGGAGTAGTCGATGGATGCCTGGCGGGCGTTGCTGGAAAATCGCTGCCACATTTCAGCATCGCTGAGCAGCGCATCGATGTGTTTCGCATAGCCGTCGATGTCGTCAGGATCGACCACAAAGCCGTTGTTCTCACTGTCGGCCAGATCGGCCAGGTCGCCCACATCGCCCACCACTGGCACCACACCCGACATCATCGCCTCGATCATCGCAATCGACAGCCCCTCCCAGCGCGAGGTAAGACCGAACACCCTGGCCTTGGCGAGCAGATCGGGGACATCGCTGCGCTTGCCCATGAAGTCGATGCGCTCACGCACCCCCAGCTCATCAGCCAGCGCCTCCAACTCGGCCCGATCGGGGCCATCGCCCACCATCGCCACCCGCATCTCGGGATGGTTCTGTGCGACCTTGGCCACCACCCGCACAAAGCGGTCCGGGCGTTTATATTCGCAGAGTCGGCCCACTGAGATCAGATCGATTTCGCGCTCGTCAAAACCGACGCTGTCGGCTGGCGCCGCCATGCTGCCAGTGATGATCGCCATCTGTCGCTGGTAACCCAGCTCACGCACATAGGCCTCCGCCTTACGCCCGCGCACGATCACCAGATCAAACTCACGGGTCGCTGCGTGCACCGCCTTCTCGATCGATTTAGAGGGCCCACCGAGTGCGGTCAGCACCACATTCTCGGCATTCCAGCCGCCGCCTTCCAGCTCCAGCGGACCAGAGGTGACCTGAAAACCAGCGGGGCGATTGAACAGGCGCGCCGCGATCAGGGCGATGATCGCGGAGGGGAAGATGTGGTAGCCCATATAGAGGTCCGGCCTGTGGCGAAAACCGCAGACGATCGACCAGACAAACTTGGCGCCGGCACGGCTCAGCAGCTTCTGCATCAACTGCGGCGGGCATTCGTAGACGACCCCGTCCATCGGCGCCACCATCTCGTCGGTGATCAGCACCACCTCATCGACCCCCGATTTGGTGAGCGGGGTCAGGTGGGCGTGGAACCAGTTGGGGTTGTGAAAGGTGCCGATCACCAGGATCCTGCCAGAGCGCTTCCAGCCGCCACCACCGCGCCGTGGAATCAGCTTGGAGAAGAGCACACTCGCCCAGTAGACGAGGAAGAGCACGACTGTTGCAACGATCCTGCGCAGCTGTTTTTTCATCGGCCAGACAATCCTTAAATTATTAGTCCGGCAATCCTTTACCTCGTATCGTAGGTTCGGCTTTAGCCGAACAAGTCCGACTGATACCCAAAGGGCTCAACGAGTCGGGCCTACACACGATCTATTTGGCTGCCGGGTTAATATCATGGGGAGACGCGGTGATGCCAGCTCCAAGCCAGACCTGCAGCTCTCCCTACCCTTGAAACAAAACGCTTGGAGTATGCCGACGTGCCACCCCTTTGCCAACATCGGTGCACCTAAACGAGAAACGCGGCGCTTTACGCGCCGACCTGCAACGGGGCCGCCGATAATTAACAAAATCCATGCCGCCATCCAAGTTTTGGATTAGCCGCCGCAACACAGCTTCGGTAAGCTCAGCCACATTTCACCTTAGAGTCGGCAAGACGCCTATCCCAAAATGCCCTGTTTTGGATTAAGCTTCGGCGCCGAGCAACTGACTGCAGACCGAATCCCATGCTGGAAATCCCAGACATTACCGACACCGAACACTGGACCCTCGAGACCACCCTGAAAGAGCGCTACGGCCACAAGGTGGAGATCCAGCTGGCCGACGCCGAGATCCGCCTAACTCCCTCTGACAAGGAGCTCACCAGCTGCCCAGTGATCGTCTGGATCGAAGAGGGCTGCAACTTCGTGGTGTTCAAGACCGGCGACCGCAAATACCGCTGCCAGTTCTTCTACCGCGGCTATCAGCAGTACGGCACCGGCGTACACGAATACGACGACCTCACCGAATGCATCGTCTCGCTGCTGCAGACCCAGGCCGACTACGAGGCCAAAGAGCGCGGCGACCTTAAATAACCAAACCCAAGTTACTGTTTCAATCAACAGGGAGTCATCTCCATGACAGCAAAGAATGCCTTCTACGCCCAATCCGGCGGTGTTACCGCCGTGATCAACTCATCCGCCTGTGGCGTGATCGAGACCTGCCGCAAGCACTCAGACAAGATCGCCAACGTCTATGCCGGTCGCAACGGCATCATCGGTGCCCTGACCGAAGACCTGATCGACACCAATCAGGAGTCCGCTGAAGACATCGCCGCGCTGAAGACCACTCCCTCTGGTGGTTTCGGCTCCTGCCGCTTCAAGCTGAAGAGCCTGGAAGACAACAAGCGCGAATACGAGCGTCTGATCGAGGTCTTCAAGGCCCACAACATCGGCTACTTCTTCTACAACGGTGGCGGCGACTCCGCTGACACCTGCTATAAGGTCTCCCAGCTCTCCGAGAAGATGGGCTACCCGGTGCAGGCGATCCATGTGCCGAAGACTGTCGACAACGACCTGCCGATCACCGACAACTGCCCCGGCTTCGGCTCGGTGGCCAAGTACATCGCCGTCTCCACGCTGGAGGCCTCCTACGACGTACGCTCGATGGCCGCCACCTCCACCAAGATATTCGTCATCGAGGTGATGGGGCGCCACGCTGGCTGGATCGCCGCTGCCGGCGCCCTGGTCGAGGACTACGGTATTCCGGTCGTGACCCTGTTCCCGGAGATCGAGTTCGACAAGGAGAAGTTCCTCGCCGCAGTCGACGCCAAGGTGAAGGAGCATGGCTACTGCACCGTCTGCGTCTCCGAGGGCGCACACTGGCCCAATGGCACCTTCCTCGCCGAGCAGGGCACCCGCGACTCCTTCGGTCACGCCCAGCTAGGTGGCGCGGCACCGATCGTCGCCAACATGATCAAGGACGCCCTAGGCCACAAGTTTCACTGGGCGGTGGCCGACTACCTGCAGCGTGCAGCACGTCACCTGGCCTCCGAGTCCGATGTCGCACAGGCCTACGCCCTGGGCCAGGCCGCGGTCGAAAAGGCTCTGGAAGGCAAGAACTCGATCATGCCCACCGTGGTACGTGAGTCTTCCACTCCCTACAAGTGGAGCATCGGCGAGGCCCCCCTGAGCGAGGTCGCCAACGTCGAGAAGATGATGCCGATGGACTTCATTTCCGAAGATGGCTTCGGTATCACCGACAAGTGCAAAGAGTACCTGTACCCGCTGATCAAGGGCGAGGCCTACCCCGAGTATGACGACAACGGCATGCCCAAGTACGTCACCATGAAGGGAGCTGCGGTACCGAAAAAGCTGGCAGAGTTCGATCTGTAAACTCCAGCCAACCAAAGGGGAGCCATTCAGCTCCCCTTTTTTCTGTCTGTTTGATCCTGATCAATGCTGAACTAATTGAGAATATTAGAGAGTATTGAGCTTCTGTCTTTTGGGCAGACCAACAGCTCTAACCACTATTCCGCAATACAAAACATTACCGATTTTTTACTTGTTATGAGGACTGCACCGTGAGCACTGAACTTATCTTCGCCCTGGCCTGCGCCGCTGCCGCACTAGCCTATGGGTTTGTATCCGTCAAATGGATACTCGTACAGCCGGAAGGCAACGAGCGCATGCGTGAGATCGCCGCTGCCATACAGGAGGGCGCCAGCGCCTATCTTAACCGCCAGTACACCGCCATCGGTATCGTCGGCGCTGTTATGCTCGTCATTCTTTGGGCCGCCCTGGGTGCGGCCACTGCAATCGGCTTCGCCATCGGTGCAGTCTTCTCTGGTGCCGCCGGCTATATCGGCATGAACATCTCGGTACGCGCCAACCTGCGTACCGCAGAAGCCGCCAATAACGGCCTCAACGCCGCACTGCAGATCGCCTTCCGCGGTGGCGCCATCACCGGCATGCTGGTTGTCGGCCTGGGTCTACTGGGTGTGGCCGGTTACTATGCCATCCTCAGTCAGATGGGCGTCGCCGACAGCGACGCACTGCACGCTCTGGTCGGTCTCGCCTTCGGCGGCTCGCTGATCTCCATCTTCGCCCGTCTCGGCGGCGGCATCTTCACCAAGGGTGCGGATGTGGGCGCCGACATCGTCGGCAAGGTTGAGGCAGGCATCCCCGAGGACGATCCACGCAACCCGGCAGTTATCGCCGACAACGTGGGTGACAACGTGGGTGACTGCGCCGGCATGGCAGCCGACCTGTTCGAGACCTACGCGGTAACCGTGGTCGCCACCATGCTGCTGGGCAGTCTGCTGGTCGCCGGCAACAGCGCCGCTGCCATCACCTATCCGCTGGTACTGGGTGGCGTCTCCATCATCGCCTCCGTGATCGGCACCTACTTCGTCAAGGCAAATGAGGGCGACACCAAGATCATGATCGCGCTCTACAAGGGGCTGGCGGTCGCCGGCGTCATCGCCGCGGTGGCCTTCTACTTCGTCACCGACTACATGATGAAAGACGTGATTATCGAAGGCGTGACCAACCCGACCATGGCACTCTTCGGTTCCGCCATGATAGGGCTCGTGTTGACCGCCGCGATGGTGGTGATCACCGAGTACTACACCGCCACCGAGTTTAGCCCGGTGCGGCACATCGCTGAAGCCTCCACCACCGGTGACGGCACCAACGTAATCGCTGGTCTGGGCGTCTCCATGAAGTCCACCGCCGCTCCGGTACTCGCCGTGTGCGCCTCGATCTGGGGTGCCTACGACCTGGCTGGCCTCTACGGCATCGCCGTGGCCGCCACCTCGATGCTCTCCATGACCGGCATCATTGTCGCCCTCGACGCCTACGGCCCGATCACCGACAACGCCGGTGGTATCGCCGAAATGGCTGAGCTGGACGAGAAGATCCGCAACATCACCGATCCGCTGGATGCCGTGGGTAACACCACCAAGGCGGTGACCAAGGGCTACGCCATCGGTTCCGCCGGTCTGGCCGCGCTGGTGCTCTTTGCCGACTTCACCCACAGCCTGGACTCTGCCGGCAAGCTGGTCAGCTTTGACCTCTCCAACCACATGGTCATCATCGGCCTCTTTATCGGTGGTCTGGTGCCTTACCTGTTCGGTGCGATGGCGATGGAAGCCGTGGGCCGCGCTGCTGGCGGTATCGTCAACGAGGTTCGTCGCCAGTTCCGCGAGATGCCAGGCATCATGGACCACAGCCAGAAACCAGACTACTCCAAGGCCGTGGACATGCTGACCAAGGCCGCCATCAAGGAGATGATCATCCCCTCCCTGCTGCCCATCGCGGTGCCAGTGATCGTCGGCCTGACCCTGGGTGCCCAAGCACTGGGTGGCCTGCTGATCGGCACCATCGTCACCGGCCTGTTCGTCGCCATCTCCATGACCACCGGCGGTGGCGCATGGGATAACGCCAAGAAGTATATCGAGGATGGCCACTTCGGCGGCAAGGGCTCCGATGCTCACAAGGCAGCGGTTACCGGTGACACCGTAGGCGACCCCTACAAGGACACCGCCGGCCCTGCCGTCAACCCGCTGATCAAGATCATCAACATCGTGGCACTGCTGATCGTGCCGCTGATCTGATCCCACTCTGGGGCGCTCTGCGCCCCACGCTATAGAGAGAGGCCGGCTTTGCCGGGCTCTTTTTTTCTCCGCTCAAACCCTTTCACTCAAAGGGCTTAATCTTCCCCACCCTGGTACCCGGACAAGGAGGCTGCGTATAATGGCGACTTTATAAATTTAAAGGACGCTAATATGAACCTGGACAGAGTCAGCTCCGGCGCCAATGTCCCTAACGATATCAATGTCATTATCGAGATTCCGGCGCACTCCGACCCAGTCAAATATGAGCTGGATAAGGAGACCGGTGCGATGTTTGTCGACCGCTTCATGTCCACCGCCATGCACTACCCCTGCAACTACGGCTATGTGCCGCACACCCTGTCGAAGGATGGCGACCCGGTCGACGTGCTGGTGCTCACCCCCTATCCACTGATCTCCGGCTCGGTGATCAAGTGCCGCCCGATTGGCGTGCTGAAGATGAAGGACGAATCGGGAGACGATGCCAAGATACTGGCCGTGCCGATCGACAAGCTCTGCAAAAGCTACCGCTCGGTGCAGACCTTCCGCGACCTGTCTGGCGAGGAGCTGAATCGCATCTCCCATTTCTTCGAGCACTACAAGGATCTGGACGAAGGTAAGTGGGTGCGCGTCGACGGCTGGTACGGCCTCGATGAGGCAAAGGCAGAGATCATGGAGAGCGTGCAACTGTACAAGGATGCACCCGAAAAACCCAATTTCTAAGACCTACACGCAGCGCTCCCACGATCACCACACATATGAAAGTCTGCATCCTCTCCGATAGCCACGACCACATCCCGCTGCTCGACGCCGCGGTGGCAGAAGCCAAGAGCCACGGCGCCGAGGCGGTGCTGCACTGTGGCGACGTAGTCGCTCCAAGCACCCTCAACTGCCTCGCCAAGCATGACCTGCCGGTGCATGTCATCCACGGCAACAACAGCGGCGACCTCTACACCCTGGGGCGACTTGCCAACCAGCCCAACACCCACATCCACTACCATGGCATGGATGCTGGAGTGGAACTGGCCGGCAAGCGGATCTTCCTGGTCCACTATCCTCACTACGCCCGCGCCATGGCCGCCACCGGCGACTGGGATCTAGTCTGCTGCGGTCACAGCCACAAGCTCAAATTCGAGGAGCTGGCCAACATCAAGGGCGGCACCACCCCGCTGATCAACCCCGGTACCATCGGCGGCGTCGGCCGCGCCCCTGCCACCTACGTGATGGCCGACCTGGAGAGCATGCAGTTCGAGGTACGTGAGGTCGCCAAGTCGCTTGAACATCTGTAAACCGAGTAACCAGCATGTCTGACCTGACCCACTTCAACGCAGCCGGCGAGGCCCATATGGTCGATGTCGGCGACAAATCGGTCACCCACCGGGTGGCCGTCACTGAAGGCCGCATCAGCATGCTGCCCGAGACCCTCGAACTGATCATGCAGGGCGGCCACAAGAAGGGCGACGTACTCGGCATCGCCCGTGTCGCTGGTATCATGGCCGCGAAGAAGACTGCCGACCTGGTGCCACTGTGCCACCCGCTAGCGCTTACCAAGGTCAATATCGAGCTGAGCGCCGAACCCGAGAGCACTAGCGTCTACTGTCAGAGCCGGGTCGAAACCCGCGGCCAAACCGGCGTCGAGATGGAGGCGCTGTGCGCCACCCAAGTGGCACTGCTAACCATCTATGATATGTGCAAGGCGGTCGACCGCGGCATGACCATCGACCAGGTGCGCCTGTTGGAGAAGGCCGGCGGAAAATCGGGGCACTGGAGACGAGAAGATTGACCTGCATCGCAAGGGAACCGTGAAACACGGGGCAATTCACACACTTTTATCGACTTTTAGGCCAAAATATCCCACAAAACTGGTCTGAGGAGAGAACAATGGCTGCCTTTGTAGAGTGGTCCGATACCCTGAGTGTCGGCATCGAAGAGATCGACGCGCAGCACAAGGTGCTGGTCGATATGATCAACCGGATGCATGATGCAATCCACAAACGCCAGGGAAGCGAAGTTGTTAAAGAGATTCTCGGTGAGCTGGCGGACTACACCCGCATCCACTTCGCCGTTGAAGAGAGTCTGATGCGCATCCTCAACTATCCTGGTTACGACGCACACAAGGAGATTCACGAGGAGTTGCTCGGGCACGTCATCGAGTTGGTGGAGAAGGTCGAATCGGGCAAGACCGCGATCGGCTTCGAACTGATGCACTTCCTCAAGACCTGGCTCACCAAGCACATCATGGAGGAAGATATGCAATACACCGCACACTTCCTTGCCGCCGGCGCTAACCCCCGCGTAACAAAAAAATCCTGGATCAAAAAGCTTTGGGGATAGCCCCACTCCGGGCGTCTGCCGACGCTCGGGCCGTCCCCCCTGAAAACCTATGAATCCCTTCTACCACCGGGCACGCTTTCTCAAGAGCGCGGCCAAACTCAGTCAGGCACCAGCCGACCAGGGCATTGAAGTCGCCTTCGCCGGGCGCTCCAACGCCGGCAAGTCGAGCGCACTCAACCTGCTCTGCAACCAGAAGAGCCTGGCACGCACCTCCAAGACCCCCGGTCGCACCCAGCTGCTTAACTTCTTCAGCCTCGACGAGCAGCGCCGCCTGGTCGACCTACCTGGCTACGGCTACGCTAAGGTCGCTGAACAGGTCAAGACGATCTGGCAGAGCGCCTTGGCCGACTACATCGCCCAACGGGAGTGCCTGCGTGGACTGATATTGATGATGGATGTCCGCCATCCGCTGAAGAAGTTCGATATCCAGATGCTCGAATGGAACATCCACCACGGCCTGCCGACCCACATCCTGCTAACCAAGGCGGACAAGCTGAAGCCCGGTGCGGCGCAGCGCACCCTGCGCAGCGTGCAGGAGGAGCTGGCGGAATTCCCCGAAATCACGCTGCAGCTCTTCTCCTCCCTCAAACGCCAGGGCATCGACGAGGCTCACGAAGTGCTGGATATCTGGTTTGATCTGCCCGTAAAGGGATAATCTGCCACACAAAAGAAAGCCCCGACAGCCCAAAGGGGAAAAAGCTGTCGGGGCTAGATGCCTCCCCAGATGGGGTCACCGGGGAGTTCGGGCCGCCTTAGTAGGGACCGGCCCTGTCGTCATGACTAAACTGTACGACCCGGCAAAAACAGATAAGTTCACTCGAATATTGCATTCTGCCAATTGGCCGTCTGAAGGCACCATCACTGTCTCAATCAGCAGCGCGACCAATACCTCGAGGATCAGCTAGTTCGAACAGGCCGAACCAGAGTGCGGCCACCGCAAGCACTGCATAGACCCGCATACCACTCCGCGACCGCGCGGGAACAGGCTCACCCTCTTCGCACCCGTTGCCTTAGTGGGCCTCATCCCAGTTATCACCGATCCCTACCTCCACCAGCAGCGGCACCGCCAGCTCAGCCGCTGACTCCATACAATCACGCAGGTGCTGGCAGGCCATTTCGAGAAAGCTCTCCTGCACCTCCAGCACCAGCTCGTCGTGGACCTGCATCAGCAGCCGCAGCGGCGGCCGATCTGCCTCGATCCAGCCATCCACCGCCAACATCGCACGCTTGATGATGTCCGCCGCGGTACCCTGCATCGGTGCATTGATCGCGGTGCGCTCCGCTGCGCCGCGGCGTGGCCCGCGGGCCTTGATATCGGGCAGATAGAGGCGCCGGCCAAACAGGGTCTCCACGTAACCCTGCTCACGGGCCTGCTCACGGGTGCGTTCCATGTAGGCCGCTACCCCAGGGTAGCGGGCGAAGTAGAGATCTACATACTCTTGCGCCTCGCTCCGCTCAATCCCCAACTGCTTGGCCAGACCGAAGGCCGACATGCCGTAGATCAGGCCGAAGTTGATCGCCTTGGCGGAGCGACGCTGCTCACTGGTGACCGCATCCAGGCTCTCACCAAACACCTCGGCGGCGGTGGCACGATGGATATCCTTACCCTCGGCAAATGCCTGCAGCAGCCCCGCGTCGCCAGAGAGGTGCGCCATGATACGCAGCTCGATCTGCGAGTAGTCCGCCGCCACCATCTTCCAGCCAGGCTCGGGCACAAACGCCTGGCGGATACGCCGCCCCTCCGTGCTGCGTACCGGGATGTTCTGCAGGTTGGGATCGGAGGAGGAGAGCCGTCCGGTGGCGGCCACCGCCTGATGGTAGGAGGTGTGGACCCGGCCGCTATCCGGATCGACCATCTCCGGCAGCTTGTCGGTATAGGTGGACTTGAGCTTGGCCAAGCCACGATGACGCAGGATCAGCGCCGGCAGCTCATGACCCTGTTCCGCCAGCTCCTGCAACACCGACTCGGCGGTGGATGGCGCGCCTTTCGGTGTCTTGGCGATCACCGGCAGCCCCAGCTCCTCGAAGAAGATATGGCCGATCTGCTTCGGCGAGGCCATGTTGAAGCTGTGCCCGGCAAGCTCATGGGCCTGCTGCTCCAGCTGGTGCATGCCCTGCGCCAACTCCTGGCTCTGCGCCTTCAGCATCACACTGTCGATGCGCACCCCGTTGCGCTCGATGCGTGACAGTACCGGCACCAGCGGCACCTCCAGATCGGTGGTGAGGCTCGCCAGAGTCGGCTCGGCTTGCAGCCTCGGCCAGAGGGTCTGGTGCAGGCGCAGGGTGATATCCGCATCCTCCGCCGCGTAGGGGGCGGCGCTCTCCAGCGGGATCTGATCGAAGGTGAGCTGCTTCTTGCCCTTGCCCTTGCCCTTGCCCGCGACATCCTCGAAGTGGATAGTGTCGTGGTGTAGATACTTCTTCGCCAGCGAGTCCATGTCGTGGCGACTAGCGGTGGAGTCGAGCACATAGGACTCGAGCATGGTGTCGAAAGCGATGCCGCGCAGCTCGATGCCATAGCGGGCCAGCACGCTCATATCGTATTTGAGGTTCTGCCCGACCTTCTTCTGTTCAGGATCCTCCAGCAGCGGCTTGAGCTGTGCCAGCACCCAGTCACGATCCAGCTGATCCGGCGCCCCCGGATAGCGGTGTGCCAGCGGCAGATAGGCGGCCCGGCCCGCCTCCACCGCAAATGAGACGCCAACGATCTCCGCCTGCATGTAGTCGAGGCTGGTGGTCTCGGTATCAAAGGCGAACAGCTCAGCCTGTTGCAGTCGCACCAGCCAGTCGGCAAGAGCGCTCTTGCTGAAGATCGTCTCATACTCCACCTCAAGCGCCGGCTCGGCCGGCCCCGCCTCAGTGGCCTCCCCAGCCTCCAGGGTCGACAGCAACCGATTCGACTCCATGCGGCTGTAGTGTTGCCGCAATATCTCGCGGTCCGGCTCAGTGGGGCGGTAGCCATCCGGCCCCTGCTCCAACGCTACGTCGAGCTTGATGGTGGCGAGCTGGCGCGACAGCGGCAGCTGCTCCAGGCTGGCGCGCAGGTTCTCGCCGATCTTGCCCTTAATCTCGTCGGCGTGGGCGATCAGGTTGTCCAGATCGCCATACTGCCCGAGCCACTTAGCGGCGGTCTTGGGGCCGCACTTGGGTACGCCGGGGATATTATCGGCACTGTCACCCACCAGTGCCAGGTAGTCGATGATCTGCTCCGGGGCGACACCGAACTTCGCCACGACTCCATCCCGGTCGGTATAGCTCTCCGACATAGTGTTGATCAGCGCCACCTGCGCGTTGACCAGCTGCGCCATATCCTTGTCGCCGGTGGAGATCAGGGTCTGCATACCCAGCTGTGCCGCCTGCTGCGCCAGGGTGCCGATCACATCATCCGCCTCGACCCCTGGGATCATCAGCAGCGGCAGCCCCATCGCACGCACGATCTGGTGCAGCGGCTCGATCTGCTGGCGCAACTCCTCCGGCATCGGCGGCCGATTGGCCTTGTAGTCCGGGTAGAGCTGGTTGCGAAAGCTGCCGCCGGGAGCGTCGAACACCACCGCCATGTGCTCTGGCTGGTAGTCGTCGATCAACCGCCGCAGCATATTGATCACACCCACGATCGCGCCGGTCGGTTCGCCTTTTGAATTAGTCAGCGGCGGCAGGGCGTGGAAGGCACGGAACAGATAGGAGGAACCATCGACAAGAATGAAGGGTTTTTGTTCAGACATCGGCGCAGGCGTGGTAAGGAAACGGGGGAGAGATGTTAGCCCAGGCACTGCGGAAAGGCGATGCAGGTAGTGGGCTTAATCTTCCAGATAAGTGTAGCCGTAGAGCCCCGACTTGAGCTCGGCAAAGAAGTGGTCGCGCTGCGCCTTGTCCAGCCCTGCCTGGTTGAGGCGGGTGCGCAGGGCGATCTCCATCGCCCGGGGGTCAAAGTGCACATAGCTGAGCAGCTCGTCCACCGAATCGCCCCGCTCCGGCTCCAGCAGACGGTAACCACCCTGACCATCGAGCTCCAGATTCACCGCGTCGCTGTCACCGAATAGGTTGTGGATGTCGCCGAGGATCTCCTGATAGGCGCCGAGCAGAAAGATCCCCAGATAGTACGCCTCGCCGGCCCGCGGAGCGTGTACCGGAAGGCTCGCCTCGACCCCGTCCTGCTCCACATAGTGCTCGATACAACCGTCGGAATCACAAGTCAAATCGTGCACCACGCCGCGCCGCTCAGGAACCTCATCCAGCCGCTGCAGCGGCACCACCGGAAATATCTGCTCGATCGCCCAGGCATCCGGCATCGACTGGAACAGCGAAAAGTTCAGAAACAGCTTGTCGGCCAGCAGCAGATGAATGCGTTCGATCAGCTCACGCTGACGCCGTGAGCTGTAGGCGAGCCGCGGCTGCAGTTCACGGCAGATGGCGTAGAAGAGCTGCTCGGCCCGGGCCCGGCCAGCCAACGACAGCGCACCGAGTTCGAATTCGCGGCGCGCCTGATCCAGCAGCTCCTGGGCCTGCTCGAACAGCTCGAGGGGCGAAGCCTCTGAACCCAATAGCTGCGACAGTTGCGCCAGCACCGGCAACGTCTGATCCGACTCGGCTGGCGTCACCGCCGCTCCTGGGGCGGCCTCCCGGTCGATCAGGTTGCTGATCAGCAGCGAGTGGTGGGCGGTCAGCGCCCGACCCGATTCGGTGATGATCGCGGGGTAGACCAGCGACGCCTCACGGCAGGCCTCGGCGATCGCCGCCACCACCACCTCGGCATAGGCTTCGACGCTGTAGTTGATCGAGCTGAAGTGGCGCGTGCCCGAGCCTTCGTAGTCGACACCCAGGCCACCGCCCAGGTCCAGGGTATCGATCGGCACCCCCAGCTGCGAGAGTTCGACGAAGTAGCGCGCCGCCTCACGCAATCCCTTGCGGATATCGGCCAGGTTGGGGATCTGCGAACCCAGGTGCACATGCAGCATCTGCAGCCAGGGGATGCCGCCAGCCTGCTCAAGTCGCTCGACCAGGCTCAGCAACTGGGCGGCGGAGAGGCCGAACTTGGCACGCTCACCACCGCTGTTCTGCCAGTTGCCAGCCGCCGAGACCGCCAGCCGCACCCGCACCCCCAGCAGCGGCTCGATGCCGAGTCGCGCCGACTCTTCCAGCACCAGCTCCAGCTCCTGGGGTTTTTCGATGACGATGTAGAGCCGCAGCCCGAGGCGCCGGCCGATCAGAGCGAGGCGGATATACTCCCGATCCTTGTAGCCGTTGCAGACCACCAGCCCACCCGGCCGAGCCAGCGACAGCGCCGCCATCAGCTCCGGTTTGCTGCCCGCCTCCAGGCCGGTGGCGCCGTCGGCGACGATCTGCTCCACCACACTGCGCTGCTGGTTGACCTTGATCGGATAGGCGGTGGTGTAGTTGCCGCTGTAGGCCTGCGTCTGTTGCGCCTGCTCGAACGCCGCGCGCAGTCGTCGCACACGATCACGCAGGATGTCGTTGAAGCGCACCAGCACCGGCAGTGAGAGGCCCGCCTCATGCAGCTCATCCACCAGCTGACGCAGGTCAATCTCCACCAGCTGCTGCGGATCGGGTCGCACCGCTAGGTGGCCATCTTCATTGACACAAAAATAACCAGCCCCCCAGCGGGGGATGGCATAGAGCGCTTCAGAATCGGAATGGTCAGGCTGCATGGCGTGCATTATGCGTTAAACGGCCACGAAAATGTAGGTTATTTGTCGCCATCAGCAGCCATCAGCCTTTCTGCCAGGACCTCGCTCCAGGCCATACCATGCACGACCCGAGTGAAGGCCGGGTCGAGTTCGGAGGTCAGGCGCATCGGGACATCGCTCAGCGGATGGCGAAAGCACAGTGTCACCGCCGTCAGCAGCAGCCGGCGGCAATCGAACAGCCGCTCGAAGAGCCGATTGTGGCGTGATTTGCCGTAGCTGGTGTCACCGATGATCGGGTGGAAAATATGCTTCATGTGGCGGCGAATCTGATGCTTGCGGCCGGTCTCTGGGCAGAGCTCAAGCAACGCGTAGCGACTGCTCGGGTAGCGATCAACCCGGTAGGGCAGCTCGGCAGTGGCGAGGCACCGGTAGCGGGTTACGGCCGGCTGGGCTGGTTTGTTCTGACGGGCGCGCCGATCGGTCATCTTGTCAAGCAGCTCTTTCAGCGGGTAGTCGATCACCCCCTGCTGATCGGGGTGGCCACGCACCACCGCCAGATAGCGCTTTTCCACACCCCGCCCCTCGAACTGCTCACTGAGCCGCTGTGCCACCTCTGAGTTGAGGGCAAACAGCAACACCCCGGAGGTCGGCTTATCGAGCCGATGCACCGGGTAGACCCAGCGCCCCAGCTGGTCGCGTAACAGCTTCATCGCCGAACGGGTCTCGTGCCGATCCACGAGACTGGGATGCACCAGCAACCCCGCGGGCTTGTTGATCGCAACGATTGCCTGGTCCTGGTAGATGATCTCTAATGGCCCCATTCACTATCGCCTTTGGTGACTCCGTGATGAGCGGCCACAGACTACTGCAAATGTGACAGGGGAGCGATCCCCGCTCGCTGGGGCGGGTCGATGAGGTGATCAAGCTGGTACGGGACCACCCATCAAGCCCAGGAGACCGCCGGCCCGGCAGTGCAGACCCGCTCCCGCAAGCGACTCAGGCAACTCGATCATGTCCGTCAGTGAATACGACTCGGACTATATTCGCGAACAGCTGCCCCCCCTCGGCACGATTCAGGTTCGCCGTATGTTTGGCCTATTGCGACGGTCTGCTCTGCGCCATCCTCGACGAGGATAGCCTCTACCTGAAAGCCAATGACGCCAGCAGTGAGCATTTCCGCCAGGCATCTCAGTCGTCCTTCAGCTACCAGCGCAAGGATGGCAAGCGGATCAGCATGAAATTTTATCCGCCCCGGTAGAAGCGTTGGAAGATCAGGAGCAGTTGCTAGCCTGGTGCCGGGGCGCCATTGAGGTTGCGCAAAAGAAGCGCTAATGACACTCTAGCTGCCCACCAGATTTGGGCGGAATGTCCTGCCAGATAAGAGTTGTGGAGAGAGCGATGGCCGACAACGAGCAGTGGTTTACCGAAAAGTGTGAAGAGGGCGGCAACGCCTTCGGCCTGCGCATCAAGGGTAAGCTGCATGAAGAGCAGTCCCGCTACCAGAAGATCGAGGTCTATGAGACTACCGACTGGGGCAACCTGATGGTGCTCGACGGCTACACCATGGTCAGCAGCCTCGACAACTTCCTCTACCATGAGATGATGGTCCACCCGGCTCTCTTCATCCATCCGGCGCCACAGCGGGTGGCAATCATCGGCGGCGGCGACTGCGGCACCCTGCGCGAGGTGCTGAAGCATCCGGAGGTGAAGCAGGTCACCCAGATCGATATCGACGAGCGGGTAACCCGGGTCTCTGAGCAATTCTTTCCGGAGCTGTGTGAGTCCAACCAGGATCCGCGTGCCGAGCTGCTGTTCATCGACGGCATCGAGTGGATGCAGCAAGCAGAAGCTGGCTCACTCGACATCATCATCGTCGACTCCACCGACCCGATCGGCCCCGGCGAGGTGCTCTTCTCAGCTGATTTCTACCGCGCCTGCCAGTGCGCCTTGGCGGATGGCGGCCTGATGATCCAGCAGAGCGAGTCGCCGCTGATCCACCAACTGATCATCCAGCGCATGTACCGCAATCTACACGACAGCGGCTTCAGCGACGTCAAGAGCCTGTTCTTTCCCCAGCCGATATACCCGAGCGGTTGGTGGAGCGCCACTTTGGGACGCAAGGGGGCGGCGATCGAGGGCTTCCGCGAACAGGATGTGGCGCAGCGCAACTTCGAGACCCGTTACTACAACAGCGATATCCACCGCGCCGCCTTCGCCGTTCCCGAATTTTTCCGCAAAATACTCGAGCCACAGAGCTGACCGGCACTGCGGGTAATATTAAGCGGATCGGGGATTAACGACGCTCCCACAACCCCGCTAGCCTTCATACTCATGAAGTGGTTCTGTAGCCAACAGAATCGCAAATCCTCTTCGTGCCGGGTGAGGTCGGCACTTCCAGCCTGGTGAGGGCATGTTTTCGGCTAAAGATGCCGCATCTCCAGCCGAAAATCACCCTAAGGGGCGGTGCCAAAGAATCACCTATCCTGACGCGCCTGGGAAATCATCAGCCGACTGACAATTCAGCCAAGCCTGATTAAAAATGAACAAAATATCACCTTGTCAAATTCTCGACCCCATCGAGACCGCCCAGAGTCGCAACCGGGCAGCGATGGAACTCCTGCAACAGCACCAGATTCCGCCCAGCCCGGTCTGCTACGCTGTGGCCTACGAATACGTAGCACAACGGACTCCAACCCTGAATCAGGCACTTGATCAACATCTCGAAAAGCACGGCAGCCTTAATCCCCACCTGCTCAGGGAGTTCTTCGAGACGCACTTCGAGGCCGGTACTGAACTACAGCTTGACGATCACATCGCCAGCCTGCATGACACCCTCTATAAGGTGCTGGAAGGGGTTTCCAGCGCCTGTCATGGCATCAGCGACTTTGGCCGACTACTTGAAGGGCAGATGGAGTCACTGCAGGGGCAGACCGACCTTGGCAGCGTTCGTCGCATCGCCGACACTCTGCTGCAGGCCACCAACCAGGCGATTTCCAATAACCAAAAGATACAGGACAACCTAGCGTCAGCCGAACGCAATACCACAGAGCTGCGGAATCAGGTCGAACAGCTACGGGAGGAGGCACACCGGGACAGCCTGACCGGTCTCTATAACAAGAAGGTCCTCAATCAACGCCTTAGCCAGTGCATTGAAAACAGCATCGAGAGCCAGACAACGCTGTCAGTACTGATGCTCGACATCGATCACTTCAAGCATTTCAACGACAGCTTCGGCCACCTGATCGGTGACGAGGTAATCCGGCGCGTCGCTCAGACATTGCAGCAGAGGGCGCGGAAGAATGACATCGCCGCCCGTTATGGCGGTGAAGAGTTCACCCTGGTGTTACCAAATACCTCACTTGAGGATGCGATCAAGGTGGCGGAGATGATACGGAGCACAGTCGGCAAACTGGTGCTGGTGAGAAAGAGCACCAAGGAGAAGCTACCCGGCATTACTATCTCGGTGGGTGTTGCCAGCCTACACCCGGATGACTCCATAGAGACTCTACTGGAACGTGCCGACCAGGCACTCTACTACGCAAAAAACCACGGTCGTAACTGCACCATTGCCGAATCGCTGCTCATCACCGAGGCTGACAGCAACAACCAGAAGATCGCTCACTGAACCGGCTTGCAGCAGCACATCGGCTGCGCCTGACACACAAAAAAAGGGGTGCCAATGGCACCCCGAAAGTGAGAGAGGTCTAATTATTTAATATCGGGATCAGCGACCCGCACCGTGTGAGCCAGTGAACTCGGGGTAGGCCTCCAAACCACACTCGCCGATATCCACGCCTTCGTACTCCTCCTCCTCACTGACACGGATTCCCATCACAAGCTTGATGATCAGCCAGACGATGAAAGAGGCGCCGAAGGTCCAGGCGAAGATGGTGCCCAGGCCTAACAACTGAGCCCCCAGGGTCGCATCAGGATTAGAGAGCGCTACCGCGAGCAGGCCCCACATACCGACCACACCGTGTACCGAGATGGCACCCACCGGATCGTCGATCTTCAGCTTGTCCATAAAAATGATGGAGAAGACTACCAGCACACCGCCGACTGCGCCGACGATGGTCGCCAGCAGCGGAGTCGGAGTCAGCGGTTCAGCGGTAATCGCCACCAGACCGGCCAGCGCGCCGTTGAGCGTCATGGTCAGATCGGCCTTGCCGAACAGTGCACGTGCAGTCAGCAGCGCGGCAATCACACCACCGGCAGCGGCAGCGTTGGTGTTGACGAAGACCATAGCCACCGCATTCGCCTCTTCGATGTTGGAGAGCTTCAGCTCAGAGCCACCATTAAAGCCGAACCAGCCGAGCCACAGGATGAAGGTACCCAGGGTCGCCATCGGCATGTTGGCACCCGGAATGGCGTTGACCCGCCCATCGGCCGTGTACTTGCCCTTACGTGCGCCAAGCAGCAGCACCCCGGCCAAAGCCGCAGCAGCGCCGCACAGATGCACCACGCCGGAACCTGCGAAGTCACTGAAGCCAGCGGCATCCAGGAAACCGCCACCCCACTTCCAGTAACCCTGTAGCGGGTAGATAAAGCCGGTCATCACTACCGAAAAGGCAAGAAAGGCCCACAACTTCATGCGCTCCGCCACCGCACCGGAGACAATCGACATGGCAGTGGCGACGAATACCACCTGAAAGAAGAAGTCGGACATGCCCGAGTAGTAGGTCTCGCCGTTGCTCTTCAGCACATCATCGACACTGTTGTCACCGCCGAACATAAATCCCAGATCAAGCGCCGGGATAAAACCGTTGCCGCCATCCGGATACATGATGCCGTAGCCCACCAGCATGTACATGATGCAGGCAATAGCGAACAGGGTGATGTTTTTGGTCAGGATCTCGGCAGTATTCTTGGCCCGCACCAGGCCGGCCTCAAGCATGGCGAAGCCTGCTGCCATCCACATTACAAGTGCACCAGATACCAGAAAATAGAAGGTATCGAGCGCATAACTAAGCTGTGTGATCGCTTCCACGATTGTCTCCTCCAGAAGAGTTGCTCTTAGAGCGCTTCGCTACCGGTCTCGCCAGTACGCACTCGCACTGCCTGTTCCAGTGGCGTCACAAAGATCTTGCCGTCACCGATCTTGCCGGTCTTGGCCGCACCGGAGATCGCCTCCAGCACCTGATCGACGACACCGTCATCCACCGCAATCTCGACCTTGATCTTGGGCAGAAAATCGACGACATACTCGGCACCACGATAGAGTTCGGTATGGCCCTTCTGGCGACCGAAGCCCTTTACCTCGGTCACAGTGATGCCGGTGACGCCGATATCAGAGAGCGCCTCCCGGACATCATCGAGCTTGAAGGGCTTGATGATTGCAGAAATCATTTTCATGCTGTTTTCTCCTCAATGGGTGGAGCTGCAGCTGCGCTCCACCCTTGATTGTGTTGAACCGGGGCTTTAGAAGGATTTGCTCCAGGAGACCAGCGCACGCATATCCTTATCGGCACCAGCGGTGGCGTCGGTATCAGAGAGGGTGAAGGTCACGTCGCCATAGTCACCGGCGCTCTTGGAGAGGTCGATCTGATAGTGGGTCAGGTCATCACTGCCGGCGGCATCGTAGTCGTAGACACCGATAGTGCCGCCGATCGAGAAATCCTGGGGCAGATCAAAGCTGGCACCGACGAAGTAGTAGAGATCGCCTTCAGAGGGATCGTTGTCAGCGGAGACAGTGTAGGCCAGGCCGGCGTTTACAAACATGAAGCTGGCGTTGGCGTAGACCTCAGCAAAATCCGCATCCGCATCATCTTTATACATGTAGTAGATAGCGCCCAGATCGTAACCGAAGTCACCCGCCTCGCCGGCAAAACCACCATAGAAGTCGAGTTCAAAACCATCGGTGACATTAGAGGCCCAAGTGCCCAGGTAGATGCCGCTATCGAAGCCCGCATCCACGCCACCGGAGATGGCGGCACCGTCAGAGGTCTGGGTCATGCCGCGCCAGATGTAGTTGCTGGTGGCACCGACATTCATGCTGACTTCCGTCTCAGCCAGGGTCTGGGTGGAGGCAGCAATCATCGCAACACCGCATGCCAGGGTTAGTTTTTTCATCTTCATTTCGCTACTCCTAAAATCTCTTGCCGTTTGTAGTGAGTTGTATTTGTTCAGCGCAAAAAACCAGAGGTTCCCGCTTACAGCCACTTTTAGCAGAAACCGTGCCAATTCGATAAACATCTGCATAAACAATACGTTATACATCTATTTCTATTTTTTCTCCGCATCACGCAAAATGCGTCGCACCAAGATGCGGCACCGTGACAGGGCGCGCATCCCCGCCTCGCACCAAATTGATGCATTAGAGGCCGGAGAGTGAAGCAGCTATCTGGACAACAAAACGCCCGCTGGGCTAAGGTGTGCGCATGTTCGACCCTAAACTTATCGATGAGCTGGCTGAACGCCTCGCCGGCAGCGTCCCCGGGGGGATTCAGCTCCTGCAGGCGGACCCGCAGAAGAATCTTCGCGCCACCCTAGAGGCGGGGCTGACCCGCATGAATCTGGTCACCCGTGAGGAGTTTGACGTACAGCGCGCAGTACTGACACGCACCCGCGAGAAACTGAGCCGGCTGGAAGCTGAGATCAGGGAGCTGGAAGCGCAGATCGCCAAGCGCAGCTAGGAGCCTCTGAACGAGGCTGGGCGAGCAGCCTTGCGGCCCAAATTCATTCAGAGGCGCCTTAACCTCACCCCACCCACTACCAAGGAAGGTAGGCATGTCACTGGCCATCCTCTATTGCCGCGCCCAGGTTGGTATCCAGGCCCCTCTGGTCACCGTCGAGGTCCATCTGGCCAACGGCCTGCCCGCGCTCTCCATCGTCGGCCTGCCCGAGATGGCAGTGCGTGAAAGCAAGGAGCGAGTGCGTGGCGCGCTGCTCAATAGCGGCTTCGAGTTCCCGGCACGGCGCATCACCATCAACCTAGCCCCCGCCGACCTGCCCAAGGAGGGCGGCCGCTTCGACCTGCCTATCGCCCTCGGCATCCTTGCCGCCTCCGGGCAACTCCCGAAAAACATTCTGCAAGAGTATGAGTTTCTCGGCGAACTAGCCCTCTCCGGCGAGCTGCGGCCAGTCCGCGGCACACTGCCCGCAGCCATCGCCGCCAGATCGGCACAGCATCAGCTGATCCTGCCGCGCACCAACCTGCCTGAGGCACAGCTGGTGGAGGGGCTGCAAGCCTTCCCTGCCGAGCATCTGCTGGCAGTCTGCGGCCACCTCACAGGGACACAGCCGCTCGCTTCAGATGAGCCTGGCGCACCACCGACCACCATCGAACCGACAACCCCCGATCTCGCCGAGGTGATCGGCCAACCGCAGGCCAAGCGCGCCCTGGAGATTGCCGCCGCCGGCAACCACTCACTGCTGTTTATCGGTCCGCCCGGCACCGGCAAGTCGATGCTCGCCAGCCGCCTGGCTGGCATCCTGCCGCCACTCTCCGAGACCGAGGCACTGGAAACCGCCGCGCTGCACTCCATCAGTGGCAACGAACCTGATCCACGCAACTGGCGCCAGCGTCCATTTCGCAGCCCCCATCACACTGCCTCCGCGGTGGCCCTGGTAGGCGGCGGCAGCAACCCCAAACCAGGCGAGATCTCACTGGCCCACAACGGCGTGCTGTTCCTCGACGAGCTACCGGAATTCGAGCGCCGGGTATTGGAGGTGCTTCGCGAACCCATTGAGAGCGGCCAGATCACCATCTCCCGTGCCGCCCGCCAGGCCAGCTTCCCCTCCCGCTTCCAGCTGATTGCCGCTATGAACCCCTGCCCCTGCGGCCATCTCGGGGATGGCTCCGA
Source organism: endosymbiont of Ridgeia piscesae (assembly GCF_001443665.1). NCBI lineage: Bacteria > Pseudomonadati > Pseudomonadota > Gammaproteobacteria > endosymbiont of Ridgeia piscesae. Next base: position 49,545 of record NZ_KQ557116.1, read on the forward strand.
TCGCTGCCACTGCAGCGCAGAACAGATCAGCCGCTACCGCGCCCGCATCTCCGGGCCACTGCTCGACCGCATCGACCTGCAACTGGAGGTGCCCCGCCCCGACCCGCGCCTGCTACTCCAGCGCCACATCGATGGCGAAGAGAGTAGCCTGCAGGTACGCCAGCGAGTCGAGCAGTGCCGCCGACGTCAACTCGATCGTCAGGGCACCACCAACAGCCGACTGGCCGGCCGTCAGCTCGAGCGCCACACAGCCCCGGATCCGGCCGGCCATCAGCTGCTGCTGCGCGCGATGCAGCGTCTCGGCTTCTCGATGCGTGCCTACCACCGCATTCTCAAAGTAGCCCGCACCATTGCCGACCTCAATCAGGCGGATCAGATCGGCGTCCACCACATCAGTGAGGCGATCACCCTGCGACGCCTCGACCGTCGCGATACAGCTGCCGTTTAACCCGAGGCACTGGTACACTCCGCGCCATGTTGCGATTCGACCATCTGACGCTGCGCCGCGGCAGCAAACTGCTGTTCGCCGACGCCCAATTCACCCTGCATGCTGGCTGGAAGATCGGCATCACCGGCGGTAATGGCTGCGGCAAATCGAGCCTGTTCAGCCTGATCCTCGGCCAGTTGCAGGCCGACGAAGGGGAGCTTGAGCAGCCGCCTCGGCTGGAGATCGCTCATGTCGCCCAAGAGACCCCGGCGCTCGAGCGCGCCGCCATCGAATATGTCATCGACGGTGACCAGGAGCTACGCCGCATCGAGGCGGAGCTGGCGGAAGCTGAGGCGAGTCACGACGCCGCCAGCCAGGCGCAACTGCACGACCAACTACAGACGATCGGCGGTTACGGCGCCAAGGGGCGCGCCGGCCAACTACTCTACGGGCTTGGCTTTGCGGCCAACGAGATGGAACAACCGCTCTCCCACTTCTCCGGTGGCTGGCGCATGCGCCTCAATCTGGCCCAGGCGCTGATGTGCCGCTCCGATCTGCTGCTGCTCGATGAGCCCACCAACCACCTCGACCTGGATGCAGTGATCTGGCTCGAAGGCTGGCTGAAAAAATACCCCGGCACCCTGCTGCTGATCTCCCACGACCGGGACTTTCTCGACCAGACCATAGACCATGTGGTGCACATGGAGCAGCAGACTGCCAGCCTCTACAGCGGCAACTACTCCGCCTTCGAGCAGATCCGCGCCGCACGCCTCGCCAACCAGCAGGCCGAACATCAGAGACAGCAGCGCGAGATCGCCCACATCCGCAGCTATGTGGATCGTTTCCGCGCCAAGGCCACCAAGGCGCGCCAGGCCCAGAGCCGCCTCAAGGCACTAGCGCGCATGGAATTGATCGCCCCGGCCCATGTCGACTCTCAGTTCCACTTCGCCTTCCGCGCACCGCAACACAACCCTCACCCGCTGCTGCAACTCGAAAAGGTCAACGCCGGCTACAACCAGCAGCCGCTGCTGCAGAAGATCGGACTGTCCCTCGAGCCGGGCGACCGCATCGGCCTGCTCGGCCCCAACGGCGCGGGCAAATCGACCCTGATCAAGCTAATGGCCGGCGAGCTCACCCCTCTGGCCGGCAAGCTACTGCCCGCCCAAGAGCTGAAGATCGGCTACTTCGCCCAGCACCAGCTGGAGCAGCTCGACCTGCGCGCCAGCCCACTGCAGCATCTGCAACGTCTTGATGCCAAGGCCAGCGAGCAGTCTCTGCGGGATTTTCTCGGCGGATTTGGCTTTGCCGGTGAGCGCGCGCTGGAGCCAGTCGCACCCTTCTCCGGCGGCGAAAAGGCGCGCCTGGTGCTGGCACTATTAGTCTACCAACGCCCCAACCTGCTGCTGCTCGACGAGCCCACTAACCACCTCGATCTGGAGATGCGCCACGCCCTCGGCCAGGCGCTGCAGGATTTTGAGGGGGCGATGGTGCTGGTCTCCCACGACCGTCACCTGCTGCGCATCACCTGCGACCGCCTCTGGTTGGTGTACGGCGGGCGCGCCGAACCCTTCAATGACGACCTGGAGGCCTATCCCGCCTGGCTGACGGCGCAGCGGCGGGAACAGGGGTCGGATGGAAACAGCCGCAGCGAGGGAGAGCATACCGCCGAGGCGCGCCGCGCCCGCAAACGTGCCGAGGCCGAGCGGAGGCGCCAGCTGCAGCCGCTCAAACGCCAGATGACGAAGCTCGAACAGGAGATGGAACGCCTGCAGGCCAGCCAGTCCATCCTGGAGAGTTCGCTGGCCGACACGGGTTTCTATCAGGAGGATAGAAAACAAGATCTAAAACAGCTGCTTGCCGAGAAAGCCGAGGTCGATCGCCAACTCCAAGCAATAGAGACCGACTGGTTTGCAATTGGAGAGCAATTAGAGGCTGCACAATTGCAAGAAACCGACTAAAGTACCCATACACCGCGGTGTGCGGGAGATACCGAGTTGAGGTTTTCCCCGACCGGAGCTATCGATTGATTTTGCATTTGATTGGTTGGTGGCGTTGTTATTTTCTCAAATGCATTTTTTCAGTGAGCTTTGGAAATGAATATCTATGTTGGAAACCTCTCTTGGAACACCACCGATGATGAGTTGCATGAGCTTTTTGCTCCCTATGGCGCGGTAGACAGCGCCAAGGTTATTATGGACCGTGAGACCGGTCGCTCCCGCGGCTTCGGCTTTGTCGAAATGTCTGACAACAGCGCCGCACAGAGCGCCATCGATAGCCTCAACGACAGCCAGTTGGGCGGTCGCAGCCTGCGTGTCAACGAAGCCAAGCCCCGCACCAACAGCGGTGGTGGTGGTGGTCGCGGTCGCTACTGATCCGTGCCCTGCTGATCAGGGAGGCCCGGCGGTCGCCGAGCCTCCCATTCCATCTCCGTCACAAACTTCCCCGATCCCATGAAAACGCTCTTCATCACGCTATTACTGGCGCTGATCGCCTATCTTGTCTGGCCCTTCACCACCCTTTATCAACTCGACCAGGCGCTGCAACAAAGTGACCGGGCGCGGCTTGCCGAACTGGTGGATCTGCAGACAGTGCGGGCCGAGATCAATCGCAAGATGAACAAAGAGATGGAAAGCAGCATCGGCGAGGTCTCTGGCAGCTTCGTCGAATGGCTGCAGAGTGGCATCCAGCGACTCGGCAGCGGTGCCATCGACCAGATGGTCGACCTGGAGTGGGCGATGCATCAGCTCCGCTCCCACAATCCGGACCCCCGTCAGGGCGGTCTGCTGAACCAGCTAGACTACGCCTTTTTTGACGGCCCCAACAGCCTGCTGCTGCGTATCGGCGAGCTGGGTGAAAACCCGGTACACGCGCGCCTGACCCGCGACGGCGAGCGCTGGCGCATCACCGCGATCTACAACTAATCCTCCTCCCCCACAAAACAGTGGGCGAGTTGCGCTAGCACCCGCTCAATACCCATATCACGCAGCAACTGCACGTTGCGCTGGGGAATCTGCTCCGGGTTGGGATAACTCTCCAGGGCACGTGACAGCGGCACCTCACGAATGACGTGGATCATCGGATAGGGTGAACGATTGGTGTAGTTGGCCGGATCATCCGCTGTGGTCCCTTCAAAACGGTAGTCAGGATGGAAGCTGGCGAGCTGAAACAGCCCCTCCAGCCCCGCCTCGGCGATCGCATCTTCCGCCAGCGTCAACAGTTCCAGGTAGTCTGAAAACCGCTCCAGACCTCTGGGAATGATAAACAGCACCGTCTCCACCTCCGCCTCATCGAGGCGGTTGATCTGATCCAGCTCCTGCAAAAAACTCTGGTAGATCGCCTCCAGTTGATCCACCCGGGTGGCGTGGAAACGCACCCGCCCCTGACTCATCGGCTGGGCCGCAAACGGGCAGAGATTAAGCCCCACCACCACCTCTTCCACCCACTGCCTGCAGGCAAGGATCGCCTCTGACTCATTCACCACTCACCTCCAGCAACTCAACCGGCAACCCCAAGGCGAGTTCGCCCTCAGCATTGTGTAAAAGATTCTGACCGAAAAGCACCTTATTGCCCTGGCGACGATAGCCGGACAGGGTCTTCAGCGGCTCCTCTCCGCGCTGCGCACTCTGCGGATCGATGGTGGTAATAACGCAACGAGAGCAGGGTTTCACCACCCTAAAATCCACCCCGCCGATTTGGATCCGCCGCCACCGGTCCTCCGCATAGGGCGTGCAGCCATCGACCACCAGATTGGGACGAAAACGGCGCATCGGCAGCGCAACCGGCAGACGCCGATTGAGATCATCCAGCGAGGCCTGCGAGATCAGCAGTAGCGGAAAGCCATCGGAGAAGGCGGTGTGGTCTGAGCTGAGAGCGTAGTCAGGATCGACCTGGCGGCGGGTCGAGTCGGGCATGTAGACCAGCCGGCAGGGGGTCTCCAGAAACTCACTCAACCACCGATCGGCCTCCGCACTACAGACCAGCCCCCGGCAACGATCCTCCCAGACCTGCACCTCGATCCACTCATCCCCTTGAGGATGCAGCGGTAGTGACAACGGCTGCTGACCATCGGCCCGCAGCAGCAGCCGATCCGACTCAATTGCCGGCTGAATCAGGGTCATACGCGGCAGACGCCGCTGGCTGAGAAAGTGACCGGCCTGATCCACCAGCATCCAACGGCGATCGTAGTGCAGCCCAAAGCTGTCCAGCTCGCTACGCTGCAGATCGATCCCGCCGAGGGATTTCACCGGATAGATGCTCAGCCCGCTCAGTCGAATTAGTGATGGCTGCATGAAAAAATCTCCTACACTCCAGAGAAAAACCGCCGATAAGCATGGGACAGCAAGGCACTATAGGGAAGCGATACCTCCCCCGCCAGCCTCAATCACCGCAACAAGGAACCTTTGATGGATATCGTCCCCTATCTGAAACTCATGGTGCAGAAAAACGGCTCGGATCTCTTCTTCAGCACTGGCGCACCACCCAACCTCAAGGCCGAGGGGGATTGCCGTCCGATCGGCTCCACCCCGCTGCAGCCCGGCCAGGTGCGCAAGCTCGCCTACTCGGTGATGTCAGACGACCAGATACACGAGTTCGAGGCGACACTGGAGTGCAATATGGCCATCTCCATCAGCAAACTGGGGCGGTTTCGCGTCAATGTCTTCAGACAGCGCGGCGATGTGGCGATGGTGATCCGCTACATCAAAGGGGTGATCCCGCCGGTGGAACAGCTCAATCTGCCGGTCATCCTGAAGGATCTGATCCTGCAGAAGCACGGCCTGATCCTGGTGGTCGGCGCCACCGGTTCGGGTAAGTCGACCACCCTGGCGGCGATGCTCGAGCACCGCAACCAGAACATGTATGGCCACATCCTCACCATCGAGGATCCGATCGAATACCTCTACACCCACAAGCGGTCGATCGTCGACCAGCGCGAGGTGGGCATAGATACTCTCAGTTATGAAAACGCCCTGAAGAACGCCATGCGCGAGGCTCCTGACGTGATCCAGATCGGCGAGATCCGCGACATGGAGACGATGAAATACGCCATCGCCTACGCCGAGACTGGCCACCTCTGCCTCTCCACCCTGCACTCCAACAACGCCAACCAGGCCCTCGACCGGATCATCAACTTCTTTCCCGACACCGCCCGGCAGCAGCTCTACATGGACCTCTCACTCAACCTCAAGGCGGTGATCTCACAACGCCTGGTGCGCAACGTCAACGGCCAGCGCCTGCCGGCAGTAGAGATCCTGCTACTCACCAGCTACATCTCTGAGCTGATCCAGAAGGGCGACATCCACGGCATCAAAGAGGCGATGGAACAGGGCACAGAACGCGGCATGCAGACCTTCGACCAGTCGCTCTACAAGCTCTACCGGGAGGAGCGGATCACCCTGGAGGAGGCCCTCACCCACGCCGACTCACGCAACAACCTGTCGCTGAAGATCCGCCTCTCGGAAGGCGCCAGCCCTGGCTTCTCCGGCAACCTCGGCATCACTGAGAAGCAGCCCTAACAACTGTGATACATGCAATCCCTTACCGGTGACATAGTTTCTGGTTTAGCACCAGAGACCGCTGCATAATACGCGATTCATTAAGCATATTGGTGCAGTCAAGCCATGTCAGAAAAAGGCCACCCCAAACTGAAACAGTGTGATCCAACCAACCGCAAAATCACCGAACTGCCGCCGTTGGGCATGGAGATCGAGGCGATCGCGGATGACTTTCGCCGCTATTTCGCTCACACCCTCGGTCGCGACGACCACTGCAAATCGAGCCACTACCCCTACAAAGCACTGGCGCTGGCACTGCGCGACCGTCTCATCGAGCGCTGGAAGACCACCCGTCGCGCCTACGAAGAGAGCGATTGCAAACGCACCTTCTACCTCTCACTCGAATTCCTGATGGGGCGCGCTCTGAGCAACACCATGCTCAACCTGGATCTCACTCAGCAGTCGTACAAAGCCCTCTACGATCTAGGCGTATCGCTGGAGGAGATCCGTGAGAGCGAGCCCGACGCCGGCCTCGGCAACGGTGGCCTGGGGCGGCTCGCCGCCTGCTTCCTCGACAGCTGCGCCAGCCTGCAGCTGCCGGTGCGCGGCTACGGGTTGCGCTACGAATACGGCATGTTCCGCCAGCACATCGCCAACGGCCAGCAGATCGAGGATCCAGACCACTGGCTACGCGACGGCAACCCCTGGGAGCTGGAGCGGCCCGAGTATGTGCAACGCATCAAGTTTGGCGGGCGCGTCGAGCAGGGCCGCGACGCCAGCGGCCGGCTGCACATCCGCTGGGTCGACACCCACGACGTGCTGGCGGTGCCCTACGACATCCCGATCCCCGGCTACCGCAACAATACCGTCAACACCCTGCGGCTGTGGAAGGCCGCCGCCACCGACGAGTTTGACCTGGAGGAGTTCCACGCCGGCGGCTACACCGAGGCGGTGAAGAAAAAGAACGACGCCGAAAACATCACCATGGTGCTCTACCCCAACGACGCCAGCGAGAACGGCAAAGAGCTGCGGCTGCGCCAGCAGTACTTCCTCGCCTCCGCTAGTATCAAGGACGTAATCCGCGAATGGCACGAGAGCCACCAGGATTTCAGCAAGTTTGCCGAGAAAAACTGCTTCCAGCTCAACGACACCCATCCCAGCATCTCGGTGGCTGAACTGATGCGCCAACTGATGGATGAGCACCATCTGAGCTGGAACACCGCCTGGCAGATCACTTCTCACACCATGGCCTACACCAACCACACCCTGCTACCCGAGGCACTGGAACGCTGGCCGGTGCGCCTGTTCCAGCAGCTACTACCGCGCCTGCTGGAGATCATCTACGAGATCAACGCCCGCTTTCTCGCCCAGGTAGCGCAGCATTGGCCCGGCGACACTGACCGCTTGCGCCGCATATCGATCATCGAGGAGGGACACGAGCCAATGGTGCGTATGGCCTACCTCGCCATCGTCGGCAGCTTCTCGATCAACGGCGTCGCCGCACTGCACACCCAGCTGCTCACCGCCGGCCTGTTCCACGACTTCTATGAACTCTGGCCGGAACGCTTCAACAACAAAACCAATGGCGTCACCCCGCGGCGCTGGCTTGCCGCCTGCAACCCCGGCCTGCGTGAACTAATCACCGAGAGCATCGGCGACGGCTGGATCGCCAACCTGCCCGAGATCAGCCAGATCGAAAAGCTCGCCGACAGCCGCGTGTTCCGCCGCAAGTGGCGCGAAATCAAACAAACCAACAAGCAGCGCCTGGCGGCGATGGTCAAGGCCGACTGCGACGTGGAGTTCAACCCCGAATCGCTGTTCGACGTGCAGGTCAAACGCATCCACGAATACAAACGTCAGCTGCTCAACATTCTGCATGTGATTCACCTCTACAATCGCATCCGCGCCGGCGACACTGCCAACTGGACCAACCGCTGCGTACTGATCGGCGGCAAGGCGGCACCTGGCTATGTGATGGCAAAGCTGATCATCAAACTGATCAACAACGTTGCGCGAGTGGTCAACAACGACCCGGATGTCGGCGACAAACTGAAGGTCGCCTTCATCCCTAACTATCGGGTCTCAGCAATGGAGATCATCGCCCCCGGCACCGACCTCTCGGAGCAGATCTCCACCGCCGGCAAAGAGGCCTCCGGCACCGGCAACATGAAGTTCATGATGAACGGCGCAGTCACCATCGGCACCCTCGACGGCGCCAATATCGAGATTATGGAGGAGGTCGGCAAGGAGAACTTCTTCCTCTTCGGCCTGACCGCGACAGAGGTCGACACGCAGCGCATGCACTACGATCCGAATCGGATTATCGACAATGACGCCGATTTCCGCCAGGTAATGCAACTGCTGGAGTGCGGCTACTTCAACCAGTTCGAACCGGGGCGGTTCGACACGATCATCGAGTCGATCCGTAACCCCTACGATCCTTGGATGACCGCCGCCGACTTCCGCAGCTATGTGGAGGCCCAACAGCGTGCCGCCGAGGCCTATCAGGACCAGGAGCAGTGGCTTCGCATGAGCATCATCAACAGCGCGCGCAGCGGCCGTTTCTCCACCGACCGCACCATGCAGGAGTACAATCGCGACATCTGGCGGATGCAGCCGGTGGCCCCGCTGCCCCTGACCCCTGCTGATCCATGAGCGCGAAAAACATCCACTGCTGGATCTACCGCAGCCCGCGCAAGCAGGAGATGTATCTCTACCTGCGCGAGCAGGACGCCTTCGAACAGCTGCCCGAGCCCCTGCTCAAACGCTTTGGCAGACCGACGTTGGTGATGGAGCTGGAGCTAAATGCCGGTCGCCAGCTGGCGCGGGAGGATGTGGGCAAGGTGATGCAGAATCTGCACAGCCAAGGCTTCCATCTGCAGATGCCGCCACGGATTGAGGTCGATCTCTACCAGGGCGACAGCGGCGGCTTTTGACCCAGCCCGCATCAGATATAGGGCGGCCCGTGGCCGCCGCGTATCATCTATAAAATCAAGGATAATGTCGGGCGCGGCCCGACCTATAAATATGCCACATTTAATCGCCGGATTACTGGCACTCCTACTGCTTAGCGCCTGCGGCCAGAAAGGCCCGCTCTACTTACCGCCCGAGGCACAGCCACAGGTCGATCCTACAACCGAGCAGCCTACCCAGGCACCAGACCAGAAGAAGCACTGATCCATGGACCATTTCGACTATCAAGGCGACCAGCTCTACGCCGAGCAGGTGCCACTCACCGAGATTGCCAGACACTACGGCACCCCCTGCTATGTCTACTCCCGCGCCACCCTGGAGCGCCACTGGCACGCCTTCGACGACGCCTTCGGTGCACACCGCCACTTGGTCTGTTTCGCGGTCAAGGCCAACTCTAATCTGGCGGTGCTGAATCTGCTGGCGCGCCTCGGTTCCGGCTTCGACATCGTCTCGGTGGGCGAGCTGGAGCGGGTGCTGGCGGCCGGTGGTGAGCCGGCCAAGGTGCTCTTCTCCGGCGTCGGCAAGCGCGAGGATGAGATGCGCCGTGCGCTTGAGGTTGGCATCCGCTGCTTCAACGTCGAGTCAGAAGCGGAGCTGGAACGCCTCAACCGGGTCGCCGGCGAGATGAGCGTACGTGCGCCGGTATCGATCCGCGTCAATCCCGACGTGGACGCCCAAACCCACCCCTATATCTCCACCGGACTAAAGGAAAACAAGTTCGGCATCGAGATCCAGCAGGCCCCGGCAATCTATCGCCAGGCCGCCGCCATGCCCAACATCGAGATCAAGGGGATCGACTGCCATATTGGCTCCCAGCTCACCGAACTGTCGCCATTCCTCGACGCCCTCGACCGGGTGCTGCTGCTGGTCGAGCAACTGGAGAGCGACGGCATCGCCATCCAACACCTCGACCTGGGTGGCGGCCTCGGCATCCGCTATACGGATGAAACGCCTCCCCAGCCCGCCGACTACGCCAGGGCCCTGGGAGAACGCCTCGGCGATCGCGACTACGAACTGCTGGTGGAACCAGGCCGTGCCATCGCCGGCAACGCCGGGGTACTGCTGACCAGGGTCGAGTTCCTCAAGCCCACCGAGCACAAGCCCTTTGCCATCATCGACGCCGCCATGAACGACCTGCTGCGCCCCGCGCTCTATCAGGCCCATCAGCAGATCGTGCCGATCGACCGCAGCAGCCAGGGCAACCGCGCCCGCTACGATCTGGTCGGCCCGATCTGCGAGACCGGCGACTTCCTCGGCAAGGGCCGCGAGCTGAGCCTCAGCCCCGGCGACCTGCTGGCGGTGCGCTCTAGTGGCGCCTACGGCTTCACCATGAGCTCCAACTACAACTCCCGCCCACGCGCCGCTGAGGTGATGGTGGATGGTGACCAGCACTACCTGGTGCGCCGGCGCGAAAGCCTTGACGATCTCTATCGGGGCGAACAGCTGCTGCCGTGAAACGCATCCCGGAGCCCGTCGAGCTGATGGATGAGAAGGCGCAGGCCAAGGTCTACGCCGAAGCCGATTTCAGGGAGCCCAACCAGCTCTTTCTCAATAGGCTCTTGGCACTCATGGGGGATCGAGCACCCAATCATGCCCTCGACCTGGGCTGCGGCCCGGCTGACATCACCCTGCATGTCGCCCGCCACTGGCACGACTGCCGGGTAGATGGCCTGGATGGGGCCGAGGCGATGCTGGCCCACGGCCGCCGACTACTGCAGCGCCACCCCGCCACCGAGGCGCGTGTAAACCTGATCTGCGACACTCTGCCCAGCGCCCTGCTACCACAACGGGCCTACGACCTGATCTTCTCCAACTCGCTACTGCACCATCTGCACAATCCCGACATTCTCTGGCAGACCATCCAATCCACCGCCATCCCTGGTGCCGCCATCTTCATCATGGACTTGAGGCGCCCCAACTCGCCACAGACGGTGGAATCACTGGTGCAACGCTACGCTGCTAACGAGCCCCAGATCCTACAACGCGACTTCCGTGCTTCACTGTGCGCCGCCTTTACTCCCGATGAGGTCCAGCAGCAGTTGAACGAGCGGGGGCTGACCACACTCAGCGTGCACAATCTCAGCGACCGTCACCTGAGCATCAGCGGCTTTCTACCCGGCTGACACTCCCGCCTACTCTGCTAATATTCTCTGCACCCACAGCAACTGCAAAAGATTGGACCATGGCCTCATCCCGACGCTTTTCTCCACTCACCCGGCTCCTCCTGCTGATTGCACTGGGCTGGAGCAGCCAGACCGTCACCGAGCCCTTGCCAAGCAGCTCCGGCGCAACGCTCTACTTCAAACTGCCCATCGACGGTCTCAGACCCGTCAGCCAGGAGAGCCGCATCGGCCTCTCTCTGCATCACACCCTGACCAATACCCCCTCAAACTCATCACAACCATCACCACACCAACTCTCCCTGGTCGACTGGAGTTACAGCGCTCAGCAAGGACCACGTCTGACCATGCTCGGCATCAACCCGATGATCTTCAATCACAGCCAGCTCAGCGCTGCAGAGAGGGCAAAGCGGGAGCAACTGGAGGAGAATCTACAGGCAATCCTCATTGTCGGACTGGGGCTAGCGACCGCCTCCGGGGTGATCGCCAGCTCCGACTGAGGCTCTGGCGATCCAGCTCCACTTTGCAGTCAGGCGCAGGCTTGCTAGCCTTGGCAGATGCAACTCCGATTCAGCAAAATGCAGGGCATCGGCAACGACTTTGTGGTCTTCGATGCGATCAACCAAAGCGTCGAACTGAGCGCCTCGCAGTACCGTGCCATCGCCAACCGACGCTTCGGCGTCGGCTGTGACCAGATCCTGCTGGTGGAGTCGCCGCGCCTGCCCGATACCGATTTCCACTACCGCATCTTCAACGCCGACGGCTCCGAGGTGGAGCAGTGTGGCAACGGAGCGCGCTGTTTCGCCCGCTTCGTGCACGAGAAGGGACTGAGCTCGAAGCGCAGCATCCCGGTCGGCACCGCCTCGGGGCGGATCGTCCTCAATCTGCTGGATGACGGGCTGGTCCAGGTCGATATGGGCGAACCGATCCTCGACCCTACCGCCATCCCCTTCCAGGCCGACGCCATTGCCACCAGCTATCCGCTGCAGGTGGGAGGCGAGCAGCTGATGATCGGCGCTGTCTCGATGGGCAACCCGCATGCGGTTCTGCTGGTCGATTCGGTAGATAGCTTCCCGGTGGAGCGGCTCGGCCCGCTGATCGAAAACCATCCGCGCTTTCCGCAGCGGGTCAATGCCGGCTTCATGCAGGTGATCGATCGCAATCAAATCCAGCTGCGGGTGTTCGAACGCGGCTCCGGTGAGACCCTCGCCTGCGGCACCGGTGCCTGCGCCGCAGTGGTCGCCGGCCGGCTGCAGGGATTACTCGATCAACGGGTCCAAGTCAATCTCCCCGGAGGGGATCTTGTGGTAGAGTGGCCAGGAGAAGAATACCCCGTGCTGATGAGCGGACCGGCAGTCACTGTGTTTGAGGGGAAGATAGAACTATGAGCCAACAGGCCAACCAACCCGACACCCCCGCCAGCCTCGAGAGCGAAGCGGCTGTGATCGAATATCTGAAAAACCACCCCGATTTCTTCAACCGCCACCCTGAGGCGCTCAGCGAGCTTGAGATTCCCCACCAGAGCGGTGCGGCAGTCTCACTAATCGAGCGCCAGGTGGAGAGCCTGCGAACCCAGGTGCATGGCTACCAGACCAGGCTCGACGAATTGATCGCGGTGGGCCGCGACAACGACCAGCTGCAGCAGAAGCTGCACCGGCTGACCCTGGCACTGATCGACGCTGTCACCTTCGAAGAGGTGCTGACCGCCCTGGAAGACGAACTACACGGCGACTTCAAGGCCGATGCGGTGGAGCTGCGCCTTTTCTCCAACCCCCATCTGACCGATCACTATGGCGAAGAAAACCCGAAACTCTCCGCCACCTTCGACTCATTTTTCAAGAAAAGCGCACCGGTCTGCGGCACGCTGGAGCAGGAGCAGCTGGCCTTCATCTTCGGCACCGAGGGGAAAGATATCGCCTCCGCCGCGCTGATCCCGCTGAACAGCGATGGGGTGCTGGGTCTACTTGCAATCGGCAGCCGCGATGCGGATCGCTTCGCCCCCCACCACGGCACCGACTTCCTCGCTCGCCTCGGCGACGTGATCGGCCGCACCCTGCAAGCGGTCTCGCTGCCGGGTCTCTAGTCTGTCATGTCCGACCCCGCCCAAGCCTCTGAGCTACAGTGCTGGGTGGATCGCTTCCTACTTCATCTGCGTGATGAGCGCCGCCTCTCGCCCCATACTCTGGCGAGCTACCGGCGCGATCTAAGCCAGCTCATCCACTGGCTCGATGAGCAGGGCATCTCCCACTGGTCGCATCTCAGCGCCAATCAGATCCGTGGCTACATCGCCCAGCGCCACCGCCAGGGTCTGGCAGCCAAAAGCCTGCAACGGGAGCTCTCCAGCCTACGCAGCCTCTACCGCTTTCTGCTGCGCGAACAGGCTGTCGACAACAATCCGGCGCTGGGGGTTCGCGCACCCAAAGCACAACGCAGGCTGCCCGCAACCCTCGATGCCGACCAGCTGAGCCAGCTCCTGGAGATCAGCGATAACTCGCCGGTGGCCCTGCGCGACCGGGCGATCATGGAGCTCTTCTACTCCTCAGGTCTGCGCCTGGCGGAGCTGATCGACCTCGATCTGGGACAGATCGACCAGGCCGACGCGGAGGTTGAGGTGATGGGCAAGGGCTCCCGGGCCCGCAGGCTGCCGGTAGGGCGCAGGGCGCTGCAGGCCATTGAGGCCTGGCTTGCAGTCCGCCCCCAGCTCGCGGCGGTTGACGAACCAGCGCTGTTTGTCGGCGTGCGCGGCCAGCGCATCAGCCGTTCCACCATCCAGAAGCAGCTACGTCACTGGTCACGACAGCAGGGCAGCCCGCACAACCTACATCCACACATGCTCCGCCACTCCTTCGCCAGCCATCTGCTGGAATCCTCCGGCGATCTGCGCGCGGTGCAGGAACTGCTCGGCCACGCCAACATCAGCACCACCCAGATCTACACCCACCTCGATTTCCAGCACTTGGCGCAGGTCTACGATCAAACCCATCCGCGGGCGAAGAAGCAAAAATAACCGCGTATTACCTTCAGTTTCCCTACCACCAGCCGGACCTTTTGTGCATTCAACTGAGGAAGATGAGATGACCCACCCGATTCGGCTACGCTTTCTACTGCTCCTGCTGATTGTCTCGACCCTGCTGGTCGCAGAACCCGCCCTTGCCAACAAGTTTGTCACCATCGGCAGTGGGGTCAGCGGCTCATCGAGCCTCAAACTCGGCTTCCTCACGGACGCCGCCTACATCACTGGCGCTATTTTTGCTCTGATGGCGGTCGGCGCCCTGCTGATGCGCAACCGCAATGCACACTCAGTCGACTTTACCCTCGGTAAGCAGGCTGCCATCATCCTCGCCATCCTCTCCTCCCTCTGTTTTCTCTTCGCCCTGCTTGCCTGAGACCGCCCCCACATACCCATTTGGCTCGAATCTGGCCCGCGACAAGCCAGATTGATAGAGATTCCGGCGCAAAATCCCAGCCCACCGTTTTTTCCCCTCCCCGCCTCGGGTACAATCAGCCTCCTTTCTGTCAGATGCAGGCTCGACGTGGAAACCTTCAAAGGTACAACAATTCTTTCGGTGCGCCGGGGCGGCAAGGTCGTCATCGGTGGAGACGGCCAGGTCTCGCTAGGCAACACCGTAATGAAGGGCAATGCGCGCAAGGTGCGCTCGCTCTACAAGGGACAGGTGATTGCCGGGTTTGCCGGCGCCACCGCCGACGCCTTCACCCTGTTCGAACGCTTCGAGGCGAAGCTGGAGAAGCACCACGGCCACCTCACCCGCTCAGCGGTGGAGCTGGCTAAGGACTGGCGCACCGACCGCATGTTGCGCCGCCTGGAGGCGCTGCTCTGCATCGCCGACGCCAAAGCCTCGCTGATCATCTCCGGCACCGGCGACGTGATCGAGCCGGAGAACAGCCTGATGGCAATCGGCTCCGGCGGCGCTTTCGCCCAGGCCGCCGCCAGCGCGCTGCTGCAAAACACCGAGCTGAACGCCCGCGAAGTGGTGGAGAAAGCGCTGCACATCGCCGCCGACATCTGCATCTACACCAACCACAACCTGATTCTAGAAGAGCTCGACAGCGAGAACTAACCCACTATGTCGGAAATTACCCCACAACAGATCGTTGCCGAACTAGACAAACACATCATCGGCCAGGCCGACGCCAAGCGCGCCGTCGCCATCGCACTGCGCAACCGCTGGCGCCGGGCCCAGGTGCCCGAGGCGCTGCGCAACGAGATCACACCGAAGAACATCCTGATGATCGGCCCCACCGGGGTCGGCAAGACCGAGATCGCGCGCCGCCTGGCAAAGCTGGCCGACGCGCCCTTCCTCAAAGTCGAGGCGACCAAGTTCACCGAGGTCGGCTATGTCGGTCGGGATGTGGAGTCGATCGTGCGTGACCTGGCCGACTCGGCAGTGAAAATGATTCGCGAAAAGGAGATCGCCAAGGTCGAGGACGAGGCCAGCGCAGCGGCCGAGGAGCGTCTGCTCGACGTCCTGCTGCCTGCCCCCAAACCGAGCGGCTGGGAGGAAGAGAGCGCCAGCAGCGGCGGTGTCTCCCGCCAGACTCGGGAGCGCTTCCGCGCCAAGCTGCGTGACGGCGAACTGGATGACAAGGAGATCGAGATCGAGGTCAGCGCCGCCCCGATGGGCGTGGAGATCATGGCCCCTCCCGGCATGGAGGAGATGACCAGCCAGCTGCAGGGGATGTTCCAGAACATGGGCAGTGGCCGCTCGCGAAAACGCAAGCTACGCATCCGCGACGCCCTCAAGGTGCTCAAGGATGAAGAGGCGCAGAAGCGCATCAACGAGGAGGATCTAAAGCTGCACGCCATCAATCTGGTGGAGCAGCACGGCATCGTCTTCCTCGACGAGCTGGACAAGGTGGCCAGCCGGGCCGAACACGGCGGCGCCGATGTCTCCCGCGAGGGGGTGCAGCGCGACCTGCTGCCGCTGGTGGAGGGCTGCACCATCTCCACCAAACACGGCATGGTGAAGACCGACCACATCCTGTTCATCGCCTCCGGCGCCTTCCACCTCTCCAAGCCGTCGGACCTGATCCCGGAGCTGCAGGGGCGGCTGCCGATCCGGGTCGAGCTGAGCGCGCTGAGCACCGAGGATTTCAGCCGCATCCTCACCGAGCCAGATGCCTCGCTCACCGAGCAGTATCAGGCGCTGATGGCCACCGAGCAGGTCGAGCTGGAGTTCACCGACGACGCCATCCAGCGCATTGCGGAGACCGCCTGGCAGGTCAACGAGCACACCGAGAACATCGGCGCACGGCGCCTCCACACCGTGATGGAGCGGCTGCTGGAGCAGATCTCCTTCGATGCCTCAGAGCACGCTGGCGAGCACTTTACGGTAGACGCGGCCTATGTGGACGATCAGCTCGCCGCGCTGGCAGCCGACGAAGATCTCAGCCAGTACATCCTCTAGCCCGATGATCGACTTCCCATCACAGAAGCGCCAGGCAACCCAACCCTACACCGGGATTAACTGCCGCTGCCATCAGGTACAATCCACGCCGGATTCAACAGCTACGAGGTAACCAGTGATGTCCCATCCGATTCCTACCGAGATCCACCTGCACCGCCAGTCGCGCCGGCTAGAGATCAGCTTCGACGACGGCGAGAAGTTCGAATATCCGGCGGAGTATCTGCGGGTTTTCTCTCCCTCCGCCGAGGTGCAGGGCCACGGCCCAGGCCAGGAGACGTTGCAGGTTGGCAAGGAAGAGGTGAACATTGCCCACATCGAACCTGTGGGAAACTACGCCATCTGCCTCCACTTCGATGACGAACACAACACCGGCATCTACTCCTGGGAAACGCTCTACCGCCTCGGCAAGCAGCGCGAGCAGAACTGGACAGATTATTTGCGCCGCCTCGACGAAGCGGGCTACCAGCGCAAACAACCCTGACCTCCGCAGAGCCGCCAACGCCTGAGTTTACTGAGATGAGAGACGAGAAAACCACACACTTCGGCTACGAAGAGGTCGCCGTAGACGAGAAGGCGGGGCGGGTGCGCGCCGTGTTCGACTCGGTCGCCAACAAATATGACCTGATGAACGATCTGATGTCATTTGGCGTCCACCGACTCTGGAAACGCCACACCATCGAGATCTCCGGGGTACGCCGCGGCCAGCGAGTGCTCGACTTGGCGGCCGGCACCGGCGACCTCTCGGCCCGCTTCAGCGGCCTCGTCGGCGCCGAAGGCGAGGTCATCTTCTCCGACATCAACGCGGCGATGCTCGAGCAGGGCCGCGAGCGCATGCTCAACGAAGGGCGCGCCGGCAACCTCCACTATGTGCAGGCCGACGCTCAGTACCTGCCCTTCCCGGAGAACCACTTTGACTGCGTCACCATCGGCTTCGGCCTGCGCAACGTCACCGACAAGCAGCTCGCCATCAACGCCATCTACAAGGTGCTACGCCCCGGCGGGCGACTGCTGGTGCTGGAGTTCTCCAAACCCACCAACAAGCCACTGGAGAAGCTCTACGACCTCTACTCCTTCAGCTTGCTGCCAAAGATCGGAAAGGTCATTACCGGAGACGAGGAGAGCTACCGCTATCTGGCCGAGTCGATCCGCATGCATCCGGACCAGGAGACCCTCAAGGGGATGATGGAGCACGCCGGATTTGAACGCTGCGACTACTTCAACCTGACCGGCGGCGTTGTCGCCATCCATCGCGGCTACAAACTCTAAATCAGCCCGCCACAAAGCAGTAGACCAGATGACCGTCAGCGCCGCTACCTTCGCCCTCCTTGAGGGAGTGATCAACCAGGCGATCCGGCTCGATCCGGAGACGCCCAAGCGCCTCGCACCGATGCATGGCAAGGTGATCCGTTTTGAGCTGCTCGGCCTCGGCATTTCGCTGTGGCTGATCCCTGAGCCTCAGGGGATTCAGCTACTGAGTGAATTCGAGGGCGAACCCGACTGCGTATTGCGCGGCACCCCGCTCGACCTGGCGCGGATGCGTGGCAGCCGGCAGAGCGCTGAACAGTTATTCCAGGGCGCGGTGCAGATCGAGGGCGACAGCGCCCTGGCCCACCGTTTCGGTGACTTCATCGCCGAGCTCGATATCGACTGGGAGGAGCAGCTCTCCCATCTGACCGGCGACCTGATCGCCCACGAGGTCGGCAACCTTACCCGCGGCCTGTTCAGCTGGGCCCGGCAGAGCGGCAAGACCGCACGGCTCAACACCCAGGAGTATCTGCAGGAGGAGCTGCGCCTGCTGCCGAGTCGCTACGAAGTCGATGCGCTGCTGGCCGACATCGACACCCTGCGCGACGATACCGAGCGCGCCAGCGCCCGTATCGAACGGCTGCGCAGCCAGCTCGCAGGAAGCAATCAATGATCCGCCCCGCCCAGGCCCTGCGGCTGATCCACATCAATCTGGTACTGCTGCGCCACGGCCTCGACGAGGTAGTGCTGGCGACTCATCTATTCCGCCCGCTGCGCTTCCTCATCTACCTCTCCCCCTGGTACTGGCTGCGTCGTGACCGCGGCCCTTATCCGGCGCGCATCCGCCGCACCCTGGAGGATCTGGGGCCGATCTTCGTCAAGTTCGGCCAGATCCTCTCAACTCGCCGCGACCTGCTGCCCGACGACCTGGCCGATGAGCTGGCCAAGCTGCAGGACCGGGTTCCGCCCTTCTCCGGCGCTGAGGCGCGGCGCATCATCGAAAAGGCCTTCGGCCACCCGATCGAGGATGTGCTCGACGCCTTCGAGGAGAAACCGCTCGCCTCCGCCTCCATCGCCCAGGTGCATACTGCCACCCTCAAGGATGGCAGGCAGGTGGTGGTCAAGGTGCTGCGCCCCGGCATCGAGAAGATTATCCGCCGCGACGTGGATCTGCTCTTCACCATCGCCCGGCTGGCGGAAAAGTACTGGAAAGAGGGCCGGCGGCTACGCCCGGTGGAGGTGATCGAGGAGTATGAGAAGACTATCTTCGACGAACTCGACCTAATGCGTGAGGCAGCCAACGCCTCTCAGCTGCGACGCAACTTCCTCAACAGTGAAGAGCTCTACGTACCCGAGATCTACTGGGATCTGGCGCGCCAGAATGTGCTGGTTATCGAACGCATCAGCGGCACCCCGGTGGGGGATGTGGAGGCGCTACGCGCCCAGGGCATCAGCATGCAACTGCTCGGTGAGCGCGGCGTGGAGATCTTCTTCACCCAGGTCTTCAAGTACAACTTCTTCCACGCCGATATGCACCCGGGCAACATCTTTGTCGAGCCAAACGGCCGCTATATCGCGGTGGATTTCGGCATCATGGGCACCCTCACCGAGGGCGACAAACGCTATCTAGCGGAGAACCTGCTCGCCTTCTTCAACCGCGACTACAAGCGGGTCGCCGAGCTGCATGTGCAGTCGGGTTGGGTACCAAAAACCACCCGGGTCGAGGAGTTCGAGGCGGCGATCCGCACCGTCAGCGAGCCGATCTTCGAACGGCCCCTGAGCGAGATCTCCTTCGGCCACTTCCTGCTGCGGCTGTTCCAGACCGCGCGGCGCTTCGACATGGAGGTGCAGCCGCAGCTGGTGCTGCTGCAGAAGACCCTGCTGAATATCGAGGGGCTGGGGCGCATGCTCTACCCCGAGCTGGATCTCTGGACTACCGCCAAGCCGTTTCTCGAGCGCTGGATGAGCGAGCAGATCGGACGGCGCGCATTTGTGCGCAAGCTGCGCGACAGCTTGCCGGAGCTGGCGGAGCACCTACCGGAGCTGCCGCTGCGCCTGAACAAGATCATCGACGACGCCGCCGCCGGCAGGCTCAGCCTGCAGTGGCAGTCGGAGGAGCTCAGCCAACTGCGGCTTGAGATGCAGCAGCAACATCGCAGCAGCGTCAGCACAATGAGCGGCAGCGCGATGCTGGTCAGCGGTTCACTGCTGCTGGTATTCGGCCCCGGCATGATCGCATCCGCCCCCCTCTCCCTGATGATCGGCGCCGGGCTGAGCGGCGGTGGCGCTCTGCTGCTGCTGCGCGCCTGGCTTCACAGCCACGATTAAAAAAGACACCCAGCGAGTAGGACACGACCATGCAGTTCATCGACCTCAAGGCCCAATATCGCCTGATTCAGGCAGACGTCAACCAACGCATCCAGACTCTGCTGGAGCACGGCCAGTACATCATGGGCCCGGAGGTCCGTGAGCTGGAGGCGACCCTGGCGGAGTATGTGGGCGTAGAGCACTGCATCGGCTGCTCCAGCGGCACCGACGCACTGCTGATGGCGATGATGGCGCTGGGCATCGGCCCCGGCGATGAGGTGATCACCACCCCCTTCACCTTCATCGCCACCGGCGAGACCATCGCCCTGCTCGGTGCGGTGCCGGTGTTTGTCGACATCGACCCACAGACCTACAACCTCGATCCCAACCTGATCGAGGCAGCAATCACCCTCAACACCCGCGCCATCATGCCGGTCAGCCTCTACGGCCAGTGTGCCGATATGGACGCGATCAACGAGATCGCAGCGCGCCACGGCCTGGCGGTGATCGAGGACGGCGCGCAGAGCTTCGGCGCGAGCTACAAGGGGCGCATGTCCTGCGGCCTCTCCAACATCGGCTGCACCAGCTTCTTCCCCTCCAAGCCGCTCGGCTGCTACGGCGATGGCGGCGCCTGTTTCACCGACGATGCAGAGCTAGCAACAACCCTGCGGGAGATCCGCGACCACGGTCAGGACCGCCGCTACCACCACCCACGGCTCGGCATCAACGGCCGGCTCGACGGCATCCAGGCAGCGGTGCTGCTGGCCAAGTTCGAACAGTTCAAGAAGGAGGTGGCGCTGCGTGCCGAGATTGGTGGGCGTTACACGCGCCTGATCAACGAACAGTGCCCCGGCGTCACCACACCGCACCTGACCGAGGGCAATACAAGCGTCTATGCCCAGTACACCATCCAGGCCGATGACCGGGATCAGTTGCAGAAGCAGCTGGCTGAGCTGGAGATCCCCACCGCCATCCACTATCCGGTGCCGCTCAATGCCCAACCGGTATTCGCCGACTGTGGCCAGCCAGAGGATACCCCGGAGAGCCTCAAGCTCTCACAGCGAGTGATCAGCCTGCCGATGCACCCCTACCTGAGCAAAGAGGATCAGGAGACGATTGTCATGGCACTACAGGCGGTACTGACATAAGGCGAACCATACCCGCCACCAGCGATGGCCTGGCGCCCACGGGGCGCCCTATGGCAGGAACCAAACCAGAATAGAAATAGAGCGGGCCGTGCCCGCTGCCCCGATGGCTTTGCGCTCAGCCGTTACTTTCAGGCCGCCCGGCCCCGATCTTCAGCCCCAGTAGGATCAGCGGCAGATAGGCCAGCAGCGTCAGCACCACCCCCAGTGCCGGTCGTGCTGCCGCCAGCGCCGCCAGCGGCAGCAGCCAGACAAGATTGATCACCAACACCCCCAGGGTCGCCCGGCGGTGACTCCGCCAACGCCGTGACAGGATCTGGTAAGCGTGTGAGCGATGGGCGCTGTACCAGGCCTCGCCGGCCAAAAATCGCCGTGCCAGCGTCAGGGTGGCATCCACGATGAAGACGCCGAGCAGGATCAACCAGCTCCAGATCGGCAGCAGCCCGATGTTGGCGCTCTGCAGGGCGAAGATCGCCAACAGATAGCCGAGAAAGCCGCTGCCTACGTCCCCCATGAAGATTTTCGCCGGCGGCCAGTTCCAGAGCAGGAATCCAGCCGTCGCCGCAGCCGCAACCCCGAGCCAGTCGCTCAGCACTGAATCCATACCGAGCCAGCCGATCAGCAGCATCGAGCCACCGGTGACGCTGAGCGCCTCACTGCCGGCAATACCGTCGATCCCATCCATAAAGTTGAACAGGTTCAGCAGCCATACGATGCCGATCAGAAACAGCGGGTAGGCCAGCCACTCCGGTAGCCCGAGCGATCCGGGCACCCCCAACAGGACAAGCGCCCCGCCGGCCACCAACAGATGGCCGGTGAGACGCCAGCGGGCCGGGATATGGCCGTGGTCGTCCCAAAACCCCAGCAGGGCGATCAGCAGACCGCCGCCCCACAGCGCCAGGGCCAGCTCTCTGCCGCCGAGTGACGCCCATCCACCCATCAGGTAGCTACCGAGCACTGCCAGCATGAGGCTAGAGACGAATGCCAGTCCTCCACCCCGCGGGGTCGGCACCAGATGCGAGCTGCGTGCGTTAGGGATGTCCATCAGACCGCGGCGCAGGGCGTAGCGGTGCATCAGCCCAGTCAGCAGCAGGCTGCCAAGAAACCCCAGGAGAGGGATCAGCCAGTGCATAGTTCGCGATAGAGTTGCATTGTCGACGCCACCACCGCCTCCAGCGAGAATTCGGACTCGGCGATCGCCCGTCCGCGCCGCCCCATCGCCAGGCGCACCTCCCTGTCAGCGATCAGGCGCAACAGCGCCTCCGCCAGTGCCTCACTCTCCCCAGGCGGCACCAGCAGGCCATTCTCGCCATCACGCACGATCTCACGGCAGCCGGGGATATCGGTGGTGACGATCGCCCGTCCGCAGGCGGCGGCCTCGATCAGCACCTTCGGCACCCCTTCACCGTAACAGGAGGGGAGGCAGACCAGGTTGGCCTGGGCGAACACGCCAGGCATGTCGGTGCACCGCCCCCACCACTCGACCACCCCCTCCCTGTGCCAGCTCTCCAGCTGCGATTGCGGGATTGCCGCCGGATTACCCGAGTCGGATGCCCCTGCCAGAACGAATCGCGCTTGGGTGCCACGCTGATTCAACAGCCGGGCCGCCTCGACAAACTCCCCCACCCCCTTTGACCAAAGCATGCGTGAGGCGAGTATCAGCAGCGGCTTACCGTCCGGCTCGGGCCGGGGAGCAAACGCCTGCATATCGACCCCCGAGCCTTTGATCAGCACCTGCCTGTTGCGGGCAACGATGCCCGCTCGTTCCAGCTGTTCGCCGTCATCGGGATTCTGCACGATGACCCGGCTGTTGCGATGCCTCAGGGCCAGCCTCAGGCCGCGCCCGACAACAAAGCGCAGCAGCCGAGCCTTCAGGCTCTGGTGGGAGTAGAGATAACCGAGTCCGGTGAGAGCATTGACCACCGCCGGCAGTCGCGCTAGGCGCGCCGCGATACCGCCATAGAAGACCGGCTTGATCGTCACATGGTGCACCAGATCCGGTCGAAGCCCACGATAGAGGGCCAGCAGCGAGCGAAACGCAGTGATCTCGCCAAGTGGATTGATGCCGCGACGGCTCATGCGGATCGGATGGTGCCGCATGCCCTGTTGGACGATCGTCTCCACCGCCGGACTCTCCGGAGTCGCCACATGCACCTGCCAGCCGGCATCCGCCATCGTCCGGGCCAGCGGCAAGCGATGGGAGAGGAAAAAATCCGCATCGTTGACCACATAGAGGATCTCTCTCACTGCCGGCATCCCGTTCAACCCCGCGACCGCAGCAATACATCAAAACTGGAGATCAGCAGTTGCTGGTCCGGAATCTGCTGGAATGCTTGATTCAGCTTGGCTCGCGCCAGGGGCAGTGCATCCCAGCGCTCCTCCCCGCACACCTCGACCGCAAACCCCGCCGCTTCGAAGCGTTTCAGCATCTCACCGTAGCGGATCCGGTTGGTGTAGAAGCCGGAGCTGGCGAAAAAATCGCTCTCCCACAAACGCTTGGAGAAGCGCAGGTTGTTGAGGCTGGCGGCCAGATGATCCTTCAGGTCGACCTGATGCGAGCAGAGTCCGCCGGAGCGCAGGATGCGCCGGAACTCAGCCAGGGTCGGGTCGAACTCGGCCAACCGCACATGCTCCAGCACCGCCTGGGAGAAGATCAGGTCGATGCTGTCGGCCTCAATCTCATGCAGACTCTTCAGCCCTTCGGTCAGGTAACGAGCGCCACAGGCAGAGAGGATCATATCCAGCGAGCCGGCCTGAGAGAGATCGGGAGGATTGAGTCCCTGCGCCTTTAGATATTCCGCCAACGCCCGATAGGTCTGCGGGTCGGCGTCGGCAAAGGCCCCTACATCGACCAGCACCGCCTCTCCCCCATAGGCTGCGACGATCAGCGCCGTTGCAATCGAATCACCCGGCCCCAGCTCCAGCACGCGTGCACCTGCCACTCTATCCGCCATACCGGCTTGGGTGAGGTGGCGTTCGAAGACCTTCAGCGCATACTCTTGAGGCGCCATCCGGCCATGCTGAAAAATCCCCAGCCGGTGCCAGAGACGATAGGCCACCGGCAGCCGGCTGAGCAGGATTTTAATCACGATCTTCAGCCACCAGGGGACGGCTTGTTTGATGTTCATGCTGATTGGTACTCGATCAGTCGCTGAAGCAGGCCGGCCAGTTTGGGCGCAGTCAGCGCAGTGCAGTAGTGTTGTTCAACTCGCCGGCGGCCCGCCGCACCCTGCTCGATTCTGAGCTGACGGTCGTTGCGCAAGCGACTCAGGACGTCGACCCACTCATCCATCGAATCGGCCAAAAAGCCGTTTACGCCCGGCTCCACGACATCGATGTTGGCGCCAATCCGCGAACCCACCACCGGGCGGCCACAGGCCATGTACTGGATTAGTTTGTAGCCGCACTTGCCCCGCGACCAGGGGGTATCGGGCAGCGGCATGATGCCGACATCGAAGTCGAGGATATTGACCACCTCATCCGCCTCTGACCAGCTGCGATGTTCGATCGGCACCCCCTTCAGCTCAATGGAGTCGGCCCCCACCAGCAGCAGTCGGGCCTGATGGTCACGACAGATCTCGGTCAACGCCGGTTCGATCAGCTTGAGGTAGGGGGTGTTGATCGGTGAGCCGATCCAACCGATGACAAACGCCTCGCTTTCCACGGCAGGCCTAGCCTCATAACGCGCCAGATCGATCACCGTGGGCAGGATCTCCACCCAGCGCGCACCGGTGCGCTCAGCCCGTTCCGCCAAATAGCTGTTGCCGGCGATCACCAGACTGGCACCACGCATGACCTGGTCGAGTTTGTTTCCCAACAGTTGGCGGATCAGCTTGCGGCGGTGCAGATCGTAGCGATGGAAGATCGCGTCATCATAGTCCACCACATAGGGGACCTTGAACAGCGATAGCAGCTGTTCGGCCAGCGCCGGCAGCCAGGGGAAGAGTTCCTTTTCGATCCACAGCACGTCGAACTTTCTGGCCCGCAGCAGCTGCTGCAGCCGCTGAAGATAGCATCTGAACACCCCTGCCGTACTGACCTGCCCCTGGTACTTCTGTTTCAGGTAGTCATCACTAAACAGCGGCGCGACCTCCACCTCGATGCCCTGGCCTTGCAGATAGGGCAGATACTGGTAGGAGCGGATACGGCTGCTGGCGCCCATGCGACCGTAACGGCTCAACAAAAGCACCTTCATGCCGGGCTGTCCCCACCCTTCTTTACCAGCTGATAGCGCACCTCATAGCAGGGAAACAGGTAGCAGAGGTTCTCCTCGTAGAACTCCATCAGGTAGGTATTGAGGTTGAACAACAGCTGCCAGATACGCTTCAGGCCATAACGCACATAGAAGGGGCGTGGGGATTTGAAGATCAGCTTCACCGCCCGGATCTCAAACGCATTGAGCTGCTGGTAGTTGTGCACCCGACGGCTAAACAGCCGGTCTTCCGCCAGATAGGAGAAGCTGTAGAGACCGAAGGGACGCTGATGCGTGTAGTCGGAGTAGTAGTAAGGATTGGAGAAGTGCGGCGCGACAAACAGCAGCTTGCCGCCGGGGCGGATTACCCGGGCCAGCTCCCGCATCAACCCCTCGATATCCTCCACATGCTCGACAAAGTGGTAGGAGGAGACCGAGGCGACGGCATCGTCCGGAAGCTGCCGCAACACATCCAGCACATCACCGACAATGTCCACCGCCTCGTGATCGAGGGCATCAATGCCGATCGCCTTGGGATCGCGCTTGCGGGCGCCACAGCCCAACTCCAGAGTGAGTTCACTGCGCCCCTCTACATGCTCCAGGAGTTTATGTTTATCGACTATCGCCATCCGCTCACTCTGCCTTCAGACTGCCTGTCAGGCATCACTTTTTACCCTGCGCCAGCGTCTTGCCAACTCATAGGTGAGGTTGCCCGGATTAAACAGCAGCAGCATCACCCCATAAACCACCAGTCCGCACAACACTCCCAGCAGCAGACCAACCACCCCCGGCGCAAAACCGATAATCCACAGCACCCCCCCCATCATCAGGGCCGCCGCGGCTATTTTAATAAAATCCTGTCGAGGGAAGGGCAGCCGGAAGTGGCGGCGTCCAAGCAAGGCGCTGATCACCACCGCGGTCAGTGCCGCTGCGACACTGGCGATAGCTGCCCCCTGCATCCCCATCTGCGGAATCAGCAGCAGATTCAGCAGGATATTCACCGCTGCCGCCGCCCCCGCAGCCCAGACTTGACCCAGGGTGTTGCGCTGTAGCTGGAACGAGAGGTCGAAATAGCCCGCTTTGATGCTCAACAGAAAGGCCGATAGGGCAATATAGGGTATCAGCTCCGCCCCCGCTGTGGAAAAATCGCGCCCCAACACCACCGCTGCCAGCCCCTCCGCCAGCACGATGATACCCGCGCTGCTGGGTAGCCCCAGCCCGAACAACAGTAGAAAATGGTGTCGGATACGCGCCCTGGCGGCCTCCTCACCCTGGTTCTCAAATGCCTGCATGATCAGCGGATAGGCGGCCAGGTTAACCACCACCATGAGTAGCGGCAGAGAGTACTGCACCAGATTGTCAGCGGCAGAGTAGATGCCCGCCTCGCTGTCACCGCTGATCGCCGAGAGCATGATCCGGTCGGTCACCGAGACCAGCGTCAGCAGCACAAAGTTGACCGCCAGCGGCCAGCCAAAATGGCCCAGCTCACGTAGCCGGCTGGCGATGTGCGGCCCTGGACGGATCATTTCACGCCAGAGTCGAAGATTGATAACAATACCCAACAGGGTAGCGAGCAACAAACCCATTAACAGGGCCACCACACTATCATAACCAGCCTCGATCAGCGCCAACGAGATCAGCAGCGCAGCGACCGACTTGACCAGGCTGGTCACCCCAAAACGGGCTGGCCGAGCACCGGAGCGCAGTAACTCCAGGGTCATCTCGAATCCACCCAGCGACCACATCAGCAACAGCGCCAGCAACACCAACCAACCCCCATCGGAGAACCAGACAAGCGCGCCGACAAAGGGCAATACCCCCAGCAGACTCGCCGTCACAAAACCGATGAGAATGGCTTGGCCCAACCCCTGGGCCGGATCCGGGTAGCGTGGACGCAGCCGGGTGATGCTTACCCTGAGCCAGTAATAGAGGAAAATGTTGAAGAAACTGACCAGCGAAAAGATTACCGAAAAACGACCATACGCCTGGGGATCCAGCAGCCGAGTGTAGAGGATCAGCGCCAGCAGATTGATCAGGCCCGGGCCGAATTTGGCAAAAAAATAGATCAGCGTGTGTCGAAGCAGCATAATATCTCTGTGATCGCAGCCAGACTGTGGCAGCCGCCCTTGTCCAATTGGGGCGCGCTGTAGCGACCGGGAGCTCTGTCTGTGGCAGAATCATCAGCCGCTGAGCCAGGCGAGCCATCGCATCATGTAGAGGCCGCCGCCGATGATACCCGAGCGAAGAGTCACACAGGAAGCGCCATGCCGCATCTGATCAATTTTATCCCGCCGCGCTTTCGCTCCACTGGCACCGCTTTTCTGCATGATCTGCTGATGGTGCCGCTGGCCTGGCTGGGTGCCTACTGGCTGCGCTTCAATCTGGAGACGATCCCCGACGACTATCTCCAGGCCGGGCTGTTTGCGCTGCTGATCTTGTTGCCGGTACAGGCCGCCACCTTCCTCTTCCTCGGGCTCTATCGGGGCATCTGGCGCTTCTCCTCACTGCCCGACCTGCTGCGCATCCTCAAAGCCATCGTCATCGGTACCGCGATTGCTATGGCGACCCTGTTCCTGATCACCCGCGGCGTCGGCATCCCCCGCTCGGTGCCTTTGCTCCACGCGCTGCTGCTAGTGGTACTGCTGAGCGGGCCGCGCCTGCTCTACCGCTGGTTAAAGGATCACCACCTCTACCTCTCCGCCGGTCAGCGAGTGCTGATCGTCGGCTCCGGCAAGGCAGGTGAGATGCTCACCCGCGACATCCTGCGCAACCGCCGCGAGGCATTCCAACCGATCGCCTTCGCCGATGACAACCGTCGCCGCCACAAGCGCGAGATCCACGGCATCCCGGTGGCTGGCGCCTGCCAGCAGATCCCCGATCTGGTCCGCGAGCACGAGATCGACCTGATCATGATCGCCATCCCCTCCGCCACCTCCAGGCAAATGCGCCGGGTGGTGGAGTATTGCGAACAGGCCGGCGTGCCCTTCCGCTCGGTGCCGCAACTGCAGGATCTGATGTCAGGCAATGTACAGATCAACCAGCTGCGCGAGGTCAGTATCGAGGATCTGCTCGGCCGCGAACCGGTCTCCCTCGACTGGCCGGAGATCCGCCAGGCGCTGGCTGGCAAACGCATCCTGGTCACTGGTGCCGGCGGTTCGATCGGCTCCGAACTGTGCCGTCAGCTCGCCGCCCTCGGCCCGGCGCAGCTGGTGCTGTTCGAGAACAGTGAGTTCAACCTCTACACCATCGAGATGGAGCTGCGCCAACACTTCCCACAACTGAATCTGGCCTACCAGCTGGGGGATGTCACCGACGCCGCTTATCTCAACCACGCCTTCGACCAGCACCGCCCACAAGTGGTGTTCCACGCCGCCGCCTACAAGCATGTGCCGATGCTCGAGCCACAGCTCCGCCAGGCGCTGCGCAACAACGTGCTCGGCACCCAAAACGTCGCGCTGGCGGCACACCGTTGCGGCTGCTCCGACTTTGTGTTGGTCTCCACCGACAAGGCGGTCAACCCAGCCAACATCATGGGGGCAAGCAAACGCGCGGCGGAGATCTTCTGTCAGAATCTGAACCGGCAGTCGCAGACCCGCTTCATCACGGTGCGCTTTGGCAACGTGCTCGGCTCCGCCGGTAGCGTGATCCCGCTGTTTCGTCAGCAGATCGCCAGCGGCGGCCCGCTCACCGTCACCGATCCGCGCATGGAACGCTACTTCATGACCATCCCCGAGGCCTGCCAGCTGATCATGCAGACCATGGTGCTAGGGCAAGGCGGCGAGATCTTTGTCCTCGACATGGGCGAGCCAGTGAAGATCAGCTACCTGGCAGAGCAGATGATCCGCCTCTCCGGCAAGACCCCCGGCGAGGATATCGAGATCGAGTACATCGGCCTACGGCCCGGCGAGAAGCTCTATGAGGAGCTGTTTCATGAGAAGGAGCAGCTGGAGGGCACCGCCCACGAGAAGGTACGGCTGGCGCGCCACCGGCGGGTCGAGTGGGCGGCGCTGAACGCCACTCTGGAGCAGATCAGCGCCGCCTGCGAGGCGATGGATGAGGCGAAGCTGCTGGAGCTGCTGCACCAGCTGGTGCCGGAGCATGGTCCCAAGCCGGAGCAAGCAGAGAAGAGCGACTCCGCCGAGGTGATCTATCTCAACTCATCGCCGCAGAGTTGATCCGGCAGATCAACGCACCAGCCCCGCCTCGACCTTGTCCCGTGTCGCCTTGCCCACCAGCCGTTCAATCAGCACCAAAGTGAAATCTATCGCGGTACCCGGCCCGCGCGAGGTGATCACCCTGCCGTCGGTCACCACCGCCTCGCCGCTCAGCCGCACCTGTGTCAATCCCAGCGCCTCCAGGGTTCCCGGATAGCCGGTCGCCTCGCGTCCATCCAGTAGACCGGCGCTGGCCAGCACCTTGGGCGCGGCGCAGATCGCCGCAGTGTAGCCACCGGCGTCGGTCAAGCGTTGCAGCAGGGAGTGAATGCGCGGGTCATTGTTGAGGTGGTCGGCGCCCGGCAGGCCACCGGGCAGTACGATCATGTCGAACCGCTGATCCAGCACCTGGTCGAGGCTGGTGTCGGGGATGATCTTCAGGCCGCGGGAGGCGAGCACCGGTTCTGCATCCAGACCGGCCGTCACCACTTCCACGCCGGCGCGAGTCAGTAGATCTGTGATGGTGACGGCTTCGAGCTCTTCACAGCCTTGGGCGAGGGGGACGAGGACGCGTGCCATTGGCTTCTCCCTTGATTGATAAGTTGTGACACTGGCACCAGTCGGATGCCTTGCTGCTCCAGCTCAGGCAGTAGTGCTTCCAGCACCTCGAGGGTCTCCGGATGGGGGTGAGCGATGCCGATCGCGTGGCCCTGGCTGCGGGCAAGCGCTAGCAGCCGCTTGAACTGGGCACGGATGGCCTCTGGCTGCCGCAGGTTGTCGAGAAACACATCCCGCCGGCCGGTGGCAACCAGATTCTCTTGAGCCGACTGTTCGGCGAGGGTTTTGTCGGTGGTGCGGCTGTCGAGAAAGAACAGCCCGGTGTCGCGGATCAACGCCATGAATTGCTGCATCGCCACGCCATCTGCGGTCATCAGGCTGCCCATGTGGTTGTTGATGCCCGCCAGATGGGGCACCGAGGAGACTGCTGCAGCCAGCACCTCCGCCTGCTCCTGGCTTGTCATCCCAGTGAGCAGGGCGCCCTCACCAAGGGGCAGCGCCTCAAGCGACTCCATCGGCAGGGGCAGCATCACCTCCCGCTCCAGGCGATACGCCTGATCCGCCTGCTGACGCGCGTAGGGAGTGTGGGGCAGAAAAGAGTAGGTGACCTTGCCGGGCAGCGCCAGGGCGCGCTCGCCACGCTGCATCAGGTTACCCATGTCATCGATGATCAGCGCAACCAGCGGCGGATCGTCCTCTGCAGGCACCTCAGGCTCAGCCGCCACCACTGCGCTGCACAGCAGCAGAGCGAGCAGGCTCAGGAGCGTGCGTGGCAGCTTTTTCAGCAACATCGATCAACCCGCATCGGGCCGATTGAAGATCGCCAACCCTTTGAGCAGATTGAGCGCTTCGTTGAGCTGATAGTCCTTTGCCAGCAGCGCGGCAGTCGCCTCCTGGTCATCCTTATTACGCTTCTCCGCCCTTTTCTTCTTCCCTTTGGCGTCACCATTGCCGTTCGATAGATGACCGGAGAGGTCGGCCTCCTTGAGTGGCGAAACGCCGTTGTTCTTCACCTTGGCAATCTCTACATCCTGCAGCTCGATGTCAGGCTTGATCCCCTCCGCCTGGATCGAACGGCCGGATGGAGTGAAGTAGCGGGCAGTAGTGAGCTTGACCGCGGAGACCTTGTTAACCGGGATGATGGTCTGCACCGAGCCCTTGCCGAAGGTGGCGCGCCCCATGATCACCGCCCGGTCGTGATCCTGCAGCGCACCGGCCACAATCTCCGAGGCAGAGGCGGAACCGGCGTTGACCAGCACCACGATCGGTGCGCCGTTGAGCACATCGTCCGGGGCCGCCTCAAAGCGCAGCGCCGAGTCGTTGATGCGACCCTGTGTATAGACGATCAGCCCCTCTTCGAGAAACGCGTCACTCACTGAGACTGCCGCGTTGAGCACCCCACCAGGGTTGTTGCGCAGATCGAGCACCAGCCCTTTCAGTGGTCCGCCCACTTTGCTCTTCATCTTCTCGATCGCCTTCAGCAGATCATCCGTGGTGTGGGACTGAAACTGGGAGATCCGCACATAGCCGAAGGCATCTTCCAGCAGCCGGCTCTTGACGCTGGTGACCTTGATGATATCGCGCACCACCTCAATCTTGAGCGGCTGCTCCTGGCCTTCACGTACAATGGTCAGGATGATCTTGGTACCGGGCTTACCGCGCATCAGCTTGACTGCGTCATTCAGGCTCATGCCCTTTACCGGGGTCTCGTCGAGACGCACGATCAGATCGCCGGCGCGCACCCCGGCATGCTGTGCCGGCGTGTCATCGATCGGTGAGATCACCTTGACGAAGCCATCCTCCATGCCGACCTCGATGCCCAGGCCGCCGAACTGACCGGTGGTGCCGACCTGCAGCTCCTTGTACTCATCCGCGTTCAGATAGCTGGAGTGGGGATCGAGACCGGAGAGCATGCCGCGGATCGCGTACTCCAGTAGCGTCTTGTCGTCCACCGGCTCAACGTAGTTAGCCTTGATCCGGCCGAAGATCTCGGCAAAGGCGCGTAGCTCTTGCAGTGGCAGCTCGGCAGCCGGCCTTTCCGACTGCTGCGCAGCGGCAACAGCAGAGAGCTGGCCCATGCTGATTGCCATCAGACCCACCAGGAAATTACGTACCTTAGCTGACTTCATGCTGCCCTTCTCAGTTGATCGGCCCGGCCGGAGCGGGGCGCTATACCATGTTTATCTGCCACCCGGGTCTGTGGCGGCTCGACCAGCCAGCCAACCCGGTTGCCGCGACTGCGCCGGCACCATTTTTTCGGATTGACTGCGCGTCCATTGTGGCGGATGGCGAAATAAACACCAGGGCTGGGACGGCCGCCACTGCTGCCAACCAGGGCCACCACCTCACCCGGCTCGACCCATTCCCCGGTTTCTTTAAACAGGCTCTGATTATAGCCATAGAGGCTCATATAACCGTCGCCGTGGTCGAGGATCAGCAGCAGGCCGAAACCACGCATCCAGTCGGCGAAGGCGACCCGGCCACGATGTACCGCCTTCACCTCGCCCCCTTCCGGGGCGGCAATCACTACCCCATCCCACTGCAGCTCACCCACATTCCGCGGCGAGCCGAAACCCGCCGTGAGTCGTCCGCGCGACGGCCACTGCAGTTTGCCTTTGCGGACGCTAAAGGGTTTCTGCTGCATCGGATCGACCGGAATGTCCGCCAGTGCCTGCTGCAGGCTGGAGAGCAGCGAGCTGAGCTGAGTTTCATCCTCCTGCAGTTGCGACAGCTCCACCCCCTTGCTGGCGAGCTGTCTGTTGAGAGAGGCAATTAGCTGTTCGCGATCCCGCTTCGCCAGTTCAAGCCGTTGTTGTTCAGTGTTTGCTTTGGCTTGCAACTGCTGCAGCCGCTGCTCCTCCTGGACGATCTCCTGCTCAATCAGATTGAGCCGTTGCAGCACCTCGTGGATCTCTGCCATCTGTTTAAGGCGCGCGGCATTAAGATAATCGTAATACACCATCACCCGGCTGACCACGGCTGGATCCTGCTGACTCAGGAGGATCTTGATCTTCTCCTGACGCCCCATGGCGTAGGCAGAGCGGATCTGTCGCTCCACGCTCTGGCGGTGTTTGTCGAGCTGCAGGCGGGCATCGGCGCGTTGGCGCTCCAGCTTGCCCATCCGCCGCTGCTGACGTTTCAGGCCAACCTCGATGACTCTGACCCGACGCGCCAGGGCACCGATGTGCTGATCGGTCTCGCGCAGGGCGATGTTCTGCTGCTGCTGTCGGCCCTTAGTCTGCTCCAGTTTCGACTGCAGCTCTTTGATACGCGATTTGATCAGCTGCAGCTCCTCGGTTTTTTCCTGGTAGTCGGGCTGTGCGGCTGACAGTGGCATGCCGCAGGCCAGCCCCAATCCGACTAGCAGCAACCAAGCCAAGCGCACCAGCTCCGGTCTCATCCCCACTACTCGGTTTCAAACCGCACCAGGGGATGCCCATTCATCTCCGTCGGCTGCTCCACCGCCATCAACTTCAGCATGGTTGGCGCGATGTCACAGAGCGCGCCGCTCTCTTCCAACTCCGCCTCGCGTCCGACATAGATCAGCGGCACCGGATTGGTGGTGTGGGCAGTATGCGGCTGGTGGTGGTCGAAATCCTCCATCTGCTCTGCATTGCCGTGGTCGGCGGTGATCAGCATCTCGCCACCGGCCCGGTGCAGGGCTTTCTGCACTCGCCCCAGGCAATGGTCAATGGTTTCAATCGCCTGCACCGCGGCCTCCATCTTGCCGGTGTGCCCGACCATGTCAGTATTGGCGTAGTTGCAGATGATGGCGTCGTATTTGCCGCCTTCGATCGCCTCCACCAGGTGGTCGGTCACCTCCTCGGCGCTCATCTCCGGGCACAGGTCGTAGGTCGCCACCTGCGGCGAGGGCACCAGGATACGATCCTCTCCCTCGAACGGCTCCTCCCGCCCACCGTTGAAAAAGAAGGTGACATGGGCATATTTTTCGGTCTCTGCAAGGCGCAGTTGGCGCATGCCGAGACGCGCCATATATTCGCCGAAGACATTGTTCAGGCGCTCCGGCGGGAAGGCCACCGGGATATCGAACTTCTTATTGTATTGAGTGAGGCTGACAAAGGAGTGGATCTTCGGCCGGCTTTTGCGCTCGAAACCATCAAAATCGTCATCGATAAAAGCCTGTGTCAGCTGACGCGCCCGGTCGGAACGGTAGTTGACGAAGATCACCACATCGCCATCTTCGATCTTTACCGGGGTGCCTCCCGGCGGCACGATCGCCGTCGCCTCGACAAACTCATCGGTCTCCTCTCGCGCATAGGCATCCCGCAGCGCCCGGCAGGCGCTCTCCGCCTGGTGGATCCCCTCACCGCGGGTCAGCAAATCATAAGCGGCCTCGATGCGATCCCAGCGGTGATCCCGGTCCATCGCATAGTAGCGGCCAATGATACTGGCGATCGAGCCATGTCCCAGCTCATCGAAACAGTCATTCATCGCCCGGATCGATGCATTGGCACTCTTCGGCGGGGTATCCCGGCCATCCAGAAAGGCGTGTACGTAGGTGCGTATCGCGCCCCGCTCCACCGCCAACCGGGCCATCGCGTGAATGTGCGCCTCGTGGCTGTGCACCCCGCCCGGCGAGAGCAGGCCGAGGATATGCACTGCCTTGCCCTTTTCGATGGCAGCATCCACAGCGCTGGTCAACGTCTGATTGTTGAAGAAGGAGCCGGTCCGGATGGAGCGCCCTACTCGGGTAAACTCCTGATAGACTACTCGCCCGGCACCTAAGTTGAGGTGCCCGACCTCCGAGTTCCCCATCTGCCCGCCGGGCAGGCCAACCGCCGCACCAGAGGTGCGTATCAGGGTGTGGGGATACTCTTTCCAGAGCCGGTCCCAAACCGGTGTCTTCGCCGAGTTTATGGCGTTGGCTTCAGTCGCTTCCCGATATCCCCAGCCATCCAGGATGAGGAGAACGACGGGTTTTAGCTTGTCCGTCATGAGCGGCGTTTAACCTCGTTTTGCTTCCCGGGCGCTGATCACCCGTGCTACAGAAAATCTGCTATTAAGGCACTTATTTGGGCGGCATACAACACGCCAATAGAGAGGGGAACTCCATCAAAGTGTGGAATCGGCAAGATCCAGCAGAAAATCTGGGGCTTCTCAAGCCCAACATAAACAGCGTATTATTGTATTAGACAATAATTAAGGCGTAACTCGATGCAACAGAAATTTGGTAAACCGAGCAAACCCGTGTTGGAAGCCGATACCGATGCTGTCGACACTCTGTTCGCTACTGATGACGATGTCGATCGGGCCTCGCGCTCACTCAAGGCCATGTCCCACCCACTGCGGCTGAAGATCCTCTGCACCCTCGGGGACCAAGAGGTCAGCGTGCAGGAGATCGTCGACCAGGTCGGCACCTCGCAGAGCAACATCTCCCAGCACTTAGCGATCCTGCGCGACAAAGGCATTCTCGCCTCGCGCAAGGACGCCAACCGGGTCTACTACCGGGTCAGTGACTTCCGCACGTTGCGGCTGATCGGCATGATGCGGGAAGTTTTCTGCACCCACAGCAGCTAAGGGTTTTCTGGATCCCAACTTGATCGAAACCCATCTCAATAATCCTCCCGGTGCGACTTAACCGGGAGCGACTCCTGTTATACACTGCCGTCACTTTTCCAAGCGTTTTCTTTCTGAGGCTTTGAATGGATCAACTCATCGAGTTCGTCACCAACCACTGGATGCTGGTACTCCCCTTTCTGCTCGTCAGCGGCCTGCTGGTACACAACCTGCTGCAGGGCGACAAGGGCAGCGTCGACCCGGTTGCCGCCACCGAGATGATCAACCGGCAGGACGCGCTGGTACTCGACGTGCGCCCCGCCGCTGACTTTCACAAGGGCCATATCATCAACTCTCTCAACATCCCGATGAATGGCTTCAGCAACCAGCTCGCCACCCTCGAAAAACACAAGCAGCGCCCGATCATCATCGGCTGCCGCTCCGGCGCCCAGTCCGCCAGCGCCTGCCAGATCCTGCGCAAACAGGGCTATGAACAGGTCTACAACCTGCGCGGTGGCATTCTTGCCTGGCAAAGCGCCAATCTGCCGATCACGCGCAAGTAACACAACTTACAGTAACCAGGAGCAGTTCCCATGACAGACCAGGAAGCAAACCAGCAGCCACAGCGCGAGCTCTCCCTGCAACGCGTCTACCTCAAAGACACCTCTTTTGAGACCCCAAACTCCCCGGCAATCTTCCAGCAGGAGTGGAAGCCGGAGACCAACATCAATATAAACAGTGAGGTCAACACCCTCGCGGATAGAATCCACGAGGTGGTGCTGACTGTCACCGTCACCACCAAGCTGGGTGAGCAGACTGCCTATCTGGCCGAGGTGCAACAGGCCGGCATCTTCAGCATCGGCGGCTTTCCGGATCAGGAGATGGGCCCGCTGATGGGCTCCTACTGCCCCAACCTGCTCTTCCCCTACGTGCGCGAAGCGATCTCCGATCTGGTCACCAAGGGCAGCTTCCCACAGATGGTGCTGCAACCGATCAACTTCGACGCGCTCTACGCCCAGCACCAGCAGAAGATGGCAGAAGCAGGCGGCGAAGCCACCCACTGAGCCTCAGTGAACCAGGCGCGCAACAAGATCGCCGTACTTGGCGCCGGCTCCTGGGGGAGCGCGCTGGCGATCCTGCTTGCGCAAAACGGCTTTGATGTGCCCCTCTGGGGGCATCTCCCGGCAGATATCGAACGGCTCGCACGGGAGCGCCAGAACCACCAGTTTCTGCCCGGCATAGAGTTTCCCG
Source organism: endosymbiont of Ridgeia piscesae (assembly GCF_001443665.1). Classification (NCBI taxonomy): domain Bacteria; kingdom Pseudomonadati; phylum Pseudomonadota; class Gammaproteobacteria; species endosymbiont of Ridgeia piscesae. Next base: position 86,352 of record NZ_KQ557116.1, read on the forward strand.
ACAACCTCCAGCCCACCACCGATCTGGCGCAGTCGCTGGATGGGGCCGACGAGGTGCTGCTGGTGGTGCCGAGCCACGCCTTCAGTGCCGTGCTCAACCAGATCAAACCGCTGCTCGACCCGGCTACCGGCATCTCCTGGGCCACCAAAGGCTTCCAGCCCGGCAGCCAAAAACTGCTCTCCCAGGTAGCGGCAGAGATACTCCCCGAACACGATCTGGCGGTACTCTCCGGCCCCACCTTTGCCGGCGAGGTGGCCCGCAGCCTACCCACCGCGATCACCGTAGCCGCCTCCAGCCCAGCCCACGCCGAACGGCTCGCGGCCTACCTGCACGCCCCCTGGTTCCGCGCCTACACCAGCGACGACATGATTGGCGTACAGGTCGGCGGCGCCAGCAAAAACGTCATCGCCATCGCTGCCGGCATCGCCGACGGACTGGGGTTTGGCGCCAACACCCGCGCCGCACTGATCACCCGCGGCCTGGCCGAGATCATGCGCCTCGGCATCGCCCTCGGCGGTAAACCGGACACATTCATGGGGCTGGCCGGGCTTGGCGATCTGGCCCTGACCTGCAGCGACAACCAGTCACGCAACCGCCGCATGGGGCTGGCGCTGGCCAAGGGTTTGAGCGTCGAGCAGGCGCGTGCAGAGATCGGTCAGGAGGTGGAGGGGATTCAGACCGCCCAGGAGGTATTCCTGCTGGCCCAGCGCAGCGGCGTGGAGATGCCGATCGCCGAGCAGGTCTACCAAGTCATCTATCGGCAACTCGACCCGCGCAAGGCGGTGCACAATTTGCTCGAGCGGCAACAAAAAGCAGAATCGAACTAATAAGCCTTTGCGCGAATCATCAACAGCCGCCTTGCGGCCGCTTCATCCAGAAGCTCCCACCTGAGCAGAATTCCCGGCGCTTACCCCCCTGGGAATCCAGGTAGTATGGACCAGGTCTTATCCTTTTCTCCCCGCGTTGCCGATAACCAGCGGATGCGGTATAACCGGCGCGGTCTACCGGTCAACCACCGGGAGCCCTGCCATCCAGAAAAATAAGGGACGATTTATACATGTGTGGAATCTGCGGCATCTGCCACGACTCTGTCGAGCGCCCCATCGAGCGCCCTATTCTACAGGAGATGAACGACAGCCTAATCCACCGCGGGCCGGATGGTGAAGGGCTGTTTGTCGAGGGCAACATCGGTCTTGGTCACCGCCGCCTCAGCATCATCGACCTGGAGGGCGGCGCCCAGCCGATCTTCAACGAGGATCGCAGCATCGCCATCGTCTTCAACGGCGAGATTTACAACTACAAGGAGATCCGCGAACAGCTGCTGAAAAACGGCCACCAGTTCAAGACCCACTCCGACACCGAGGTGATCGTGCACCTCTATGAGGAGCGCGGCATTGACTGCCTAGAGGCGCTCAACGGCATGTTCGCCTTCGCCATCTGGGACAAAAACCGCCAGCGCCTGTTCATCGCCCGCGACCGGCTCGGCGAGAAGCCGCTCTACTACACCAGCCAGAACGGCGTCTTCGCCTTCGGCAGCGAACTCAAGGCGCTGCTGCGCAATCCGGACGTGAAGACCGAGGTCAATCTGGATGCCCTCGACGACTTCCTCGCCTACGGCTATGTGCCGGCACCACGCACCATCTACCAGAATATCCACAAGCTGCCGCCGGCCCACTTCCTGATCTGGGAGCGCGGCGAGATCAGCACCATCCGCTACTGGACACCGCACTTCGCACCCGACACCACACCCAGAAGCGATGATGACTATCAGGCTGAGCTGGAGGCGCTGCTCGACGACTCGATCCGCATCCGCCTGCGCAGTGACGTGCCGGTCGGCGCCTTCCTCAGCGGCGGCATCGACTCCAGCCTGATCGTGGCGCTCGCCAGCCAGCAGCTCGATAAGCCCCTTGAGACCTTCTCCATCGGCTTTTCGGAAGAGGATTTCGACGAATCGGGCTTCGCCCGCATCGTCGCCGAAAAATACCAGACCAACCACCATGAGCTGATCGTCGACAAAATTAGCCTGTTAATGTTTCCCAAACTGGTAGCCCACTTCGACGAACCCTTCGCCGACGCCTCCTCGCTGCCCACCTACTTTGTCACCCGGGAGGCAAGCAAACACCTGAAGGTCTGCCTCTCGGGCGACGCCGGCGATGAGCTGTTCGGCGGCTACGAGCGCTATCGTTGGGAGTCCCACGAGCAGCAGATGGACCGCCTCCCTAACGCAGTCCGGCGCGGCGTGCTGGGGCCCGCCGCTGGCATGCTCGGCAACCATGTGCAGGGCAAGGGCTGGCTGAGCCGCATGTCGGTGAGCGGCGCCGAACGTTTCCAGCGCAAGGTCGGACATCTGGAACCGGCCGAGCGGCGTGCGCTGTTCCTACGCAAACACCGCTCCCATGTCGACCCGGGGGCCTGGTTTTTCGAACCCCACTTCCAATATCCCGGCCTCGACGAGCAGGCGCTACGCATGGCCACCGACCAGGAGACCTACCTCTCGGAAGATATTCTGGTGAAGGTCGACCGCAACTCGATGCTCAACAGTCTGGAGGTGCGGGTGCCGTTTCTCGACCACCGCCTGGTGGAGTTCGCCAACACCCTGCCCACCAGCGTGAAGATCCGCGACGGGGTGCAGAAGTATCTGCTCAAGCGGATGCTCAAGGACAAGGTACCGGACGACATCGTGAATCGCGGCAAGAAGGGCTTTGGCATGCCCCTGAAACACTGGCTGCGCGGCAAATATTACGACTTCACCCGCGAGCTGCTGCTCGCACCCGAGAGCCGCTCGTCTAAATTTTTCGATCAGAATGAGATCCGCCGCCTGATCGATGCCCACCAGAAGAAACAGCGCAACCTGGCCGACCGCATCTGGCCGCTGCTCTGGTTCGAACAGTGGTGCCGCGAGAACAACATCTGAGCCCAGGCTAAAGCGATATGAGCGACACAAACAACCGCATCGTCGTCGTCCTGGTAATCAGCAACCTGGAGTATGGCGGCGCACAGCGCCAGATCGTTGAGCTAATCAACAACATGGATAGCAACGCCTTCGATGTCCATCTGGTCTCGCTGTCGGACTATGTGCCACTGGCCGACACCATCAAGCAGCGCGAGCAGCGTCTACACATCATCCACAAAGAGTCCCGCTTCGACCTTAAGGTCGCCTGGAAACTCTCACAGCTACTGGAGCAACTGCGCGCCGACATCGTACACGGCTACCTCTTCGACGCGGAGATCGCGGTGCGCCTGGCCGGCAGACTCGCCGACACCCCGCTGATCGTCGGCTCCGAGCGCAACACCAACTACAGCCTAAAAAAAGTCCAGCGGGCCGCCTACACACTGACCCATTATATGCTCGACCTCTGCATCGCCAACTCCCACGCCGGTGCCAAATTCAACCGCAAGACCCTCAACCAGCCAGAAGAGAAGTACCGGGTGGTGCACAACGGTGTCGACGCCGAGCGCTTCGCACCGCTGGATGCCTCGGCGCTCCGCGAGGAGTTAGGGCTAAACCCCGACACCTTCTACGTTGGCATGTTCGGCAGCTACAAACGGCAGAAGAACCACCCGCTCTTCTTCAAGGCGGTGGCACGCATCCTCGAGAGCCACCCGGATACCCGCTTCATCCTGATCGGCGACCAGCTGGCCCACGGCCTGCACGGCTCCTCCGACTACAAGCAGGAGGTGAGCGAGCTGGTGGATCAGCTCGGAGTGCGCGAATACTGCCACTTTGTCGGCAACCGCGACGATGTGGAGATGCTCTACAACGTCTGCGACATCACGGTGCTGCCCTCCCTCTACGAAGGCACCCCCAACGTGGCGCTGGAGTCGATGGCCTGCGGCGTGCCGGTGGTCGCCACCGATGTCTCCGACAACAGCTATGTGATCCCCGACGACCAGGCTGGCTACGTGGTACCACTAGGCGACGAGAAACTGCTGGCGGAGCGGGTAACCCGCTGCATCGACGATCCCAATCTGCTGCAACGACTGAAGCAAGGTGCCCGCGACTGGGTGCTCTCAGAGTTCTCCACCCGTCGCCTGGCAGAAAAGACCGAGGCGATCTATCGTGAGGCGCTGGCCGCCAAACGCGGCTGGCCCGCCGGAGCAGACCCTATCCGCCCCCGGTAAACCCCTGCTGACGCCACGCTTCGTAGAGGATCAGGGCCACCGCATTGGAGAGGTTCAGGCTGCGCACCTCCGGCCGCATCGGGATGCGCAACTGCTGCTGTTCCGGCAGCGAATCGAGCAGCGCCTGGGGCAGACCGCGGGTCTCCGGGCCGAACAGCAGCGCATCTCCCGCCTCGAACGCCGCCTCAGCATAGTTGCGCCGGGCGCGGGTGGTGCAGGCAAAGAGACGCGACGGCTGCACCGAGTCGAGAAAGGCCGACAGCGAAGCGTGCTCGCGCAGCTCGGCCCACTCATGGTAGTCGAGGCCGGCACGGCGTAGTCGCTTGTCGTCCAGCTCGAAACCGAGCGGCTGAATCAAATGTAAACTGCTGCCAGTGTTGGCGCAGAGGCGTATGATGTTTCCCGTGTTAGGCGGAATTTCCGGCTCATACAGCACTACATGAAACACCTCAATCTCCTCCACAAGCAGACGACACAAAACACCATGACGACGCAAAACCCCTCCCCCCTCAACATCGAATTCTGCGGCATGCCGTTCAACACGCCGATCGTGCTGCTCTCCGGTTGCGTCGGATTCGGCGAAGAGTACACACGGGTGGAAGGCTTTAGCAACCGTGATACCGGCGCCGTCTGCCTCAAGGGCACCACTGCCGAGCCACGCCTCGGCAACCCACCACACCGCGTCTATGAGACCCCCGGCGGCATGCTCAACGCCATCGGCCTGCAGAACCCAGGGGTCGACAAGGTGGTGGGTGAGATCCTGCCACAGCTCGATTTCGACGAGACCCGATTTATCGCCAATGTCTCTGGCTCATCGGTAGAGGAGTACTACGAGGTGACTCGGCGCTTCGACGACTCCCCCATCGACGCCATCGAGATCAACATCTCCTGCCCCAACGTAAAGGAGGGCGGTGTCGCCTTCGGCAACGACCCGGCGATGTCGGCGCGGGTGGTGGAAGCCTGCCGCAAGGCCACCAACAAGCCGCTGATCACCAAGCTATCACCCAACCAGACCGATATCGTCGCCAACGCCAAGGGCTGCATCGAGGCCGGCAGCGATGCCTTCTCGGTGATCAACACCCTGATGGGGATGGCCATCGATATCGAGAGCCGCACGCCGATCATCGGCAACAATCAGGGCGGCCTCTCCGGCCCAGCGATCAAGCCAGTGGCACTGCTCAAGGTGCATCAGGTGCACCAGGTCTGCCGTGACCACAACATCCCGATCATCGGCCAGGGCGGCATCAATTGCGCGGAGGACGCCATCGAATTCCTGATCGCTGGGGCCAGCGCCATCGGCATCGGCACCGCGCTGTTCTACGATCCGCACATCTGCAAAAAGATCAACCAGGGTATCGCCGACTATCTGCAGCGCCACGATCTGACTAGCGTTGACCGGCTGGTCGGCACCCTGCAGTTGCATCAGGCCCGCGCGCCCAAGTGCGGATGTTGAGCCAGGACCGGCTAACACCAAGAGAATCACCACATTATCGATCTTTTATGTAGAGCGGCTACACTTCTTGCATGTTCAAAAATACCGGCAGACACCCCACTCCCGAGCAGCTTAAACGCTTCAATCCACTCTCGGAGCTTACCCCGCAACAGCATGAGCTATTGAGCAGCTCACTCGCCATCTATACCGCTAGCGAGGGCAAGCGGCTGCTCAAGCTGGGGGCATCGGAACCCTTCAGCCTCTATCTGCTCAAGGGCAGAGTGAATCTGCACTCGGCAGATGACCGCCACACTAGCGTTGAAGCCGGTTCGACCCAGGCCAGCAGACCGATCGCCCACCTGACTCCCCGTCAATACGACGTCACCGCAGCCGAAGATGTGGAGTATTTTATGCTCGACAATCAGCTGTTGAACGACCTGATCCTCGACCAGCTGCAACAGGCGGAGCCCGAGATTCTCTTCCCCAGCGGGCAACACCATATTCCAGCGGAGACCGAAAACGATCTCTCGCAGACCCTGCTGCGCGATCTGGAGGCAGACCAGCTAGTGCTGCCCAGTCTGCCCGATGTGGCGGCACGCATCGGCCGCGCCATGGCGTCGGAGTGGGTCGCGGCAGAGAAACTGGCGCGTATCATCGAGTCCGACCCTGCGATCACAGCCAAGCTGATCCGGGTTGCCAACAGCGCTCTCTACCGCGTGATGGCGCCAGTCGACTCCTGCCTTGCAGCGGTAGTGCGACTCGGCAATAACACCACCTACCAACTGGTCCTGAGTTTCGCCCTGCGGGAGCTGTTCCAGGCCCGCTCGCCGCAAATCAAACAGCAGATGGAGGCGCTCTGGAAGCACAGCACCAAAGTCGCTGCAATCTGTTTTGTCCTGACAGATTTTATCAAGGGCTTTGACAGGGAGCAGGCGCTGCTGGCCGGACTGATCCATGACATCGGCGAGGTGGCAATCCTCAACTATGCCGAACGCTTCCCCAATGTTGCCAATGACGCCGCTCGGCTCAAGCAGGTGCGCAGCGAGATGCGCGGGCAGATCGGCAGCAGGATCCTGCAGCGCTGGGGGTTTATCGACGACATGGTGCAGGTCCCCACAGGGGCGGAAGCGTGGCTCAGAGATGGCGCTGAGGACGCCGATTACACCGACCTGGTGGTGGTCGCCCAGCTGCACAGCTACATCGGTACGGACTCTTTTCTTACTCTTCCCAGCCTGGACCAGATCCCCGCCTTCTACAAACTCGGCCTTAGCGAGCTGACCCCGGAGTTGAGTATCCAGATCCTCGACGATGCCAAAGAGCGCCTCGCGGAGGCCGAGGCACTGTTTGGCTAGGAGCCTAACAGCTCCGCCGCCAGCTGGGTCTCAAGGCGGCTGGCCAGCACAATCTTCAACACCATGGTAAGTGGCACTGAGAGAAACATACCCACCGGTCCCAGCACCCAGCCCCAGAAAACCAACGAGACAAACACCACCAGCGGCGACAGTCCCAACCCCTTGCCCATGAAACGGGGTTCAATGACATTACCCACCAGGTTATTGATCAGCAGATAACCGAGCATCACCCACAGGGCATCCATCGGGCCTAGCTGCACCAGTGCCAACAACACCGCGGGCACCGCAGCGATGATCGAACCGATGTTTGGCACATAGTTGAAGAGAAAAGCAACTATCCCCCAGAGCATCGGATAATCCACCCCCAGGAACATCAGCCAGAGCGACACCAAGGCGCCGGTGAGCAGACTGGTGGTGGTCTTGATCATCATGTAACGCTTGATGTTATCGGTAATAGTATCGATATGTTCGAGGGCCGACTCGGGCCGCTGCAGCACACTGCGGAGCTTCTCTCGGAAACCGGCGGCCTCCACCAGGATGAAGATCACTGTGATCAGGATGAACACAGCCTGGGTCAACACTCCACCCAGCGCACTCAGCAGCTTGGCGGCCATTCCCATCGCCTTGCCGGGATCGAGGTAAGTGCTGAAGGTAGCCGGATCCACCTGCACCCCCTGAGCTGTCAACCAGGCGCTAAAACCGCTGGTCTGCTGTGCCAGGCTCGCCTGGTATTTCGGCAGGTTGCTGGAGAAGTCGTTGACCGCACCGCCGACCAGCCAAGCCAGCACCGCACCGATGCCGATAATCAGCGCGATCACCAGCAGCATCGCCAGCCAGCCCGGCAGGCCTCGCTGACGCAGCATGAATAGCGGTGGCGCGGCGATCACCGCGACAAACAGAGCCAGCAGAAACGGCACCAGCAGCTCGGTGGCCGCCTTCATCCCAGCCACGAGCAGCACGATCGATGCGCTGACTATAAAGAAGCGTGAAGCAGACGAAAAACCGGCTGGAGATTGCATAGCCTATTTGAACTCGGGGATCGGGCTCTGCAGATGCCAGGTTTTAGTCTCAGCATCATATTTCCAGAGCTGCTGGTCCACCAGTTCGTGTACTACTTGCTCGGTCTCAAAGATATACTGGATCACCACTGTCAGCCCCGCTGTCGTCTCGTCCAGCATCGATGGCCCCTGCACCGCTTCATAGCTGGTTACACGCAAATCCTTGCGCAGCGGTTTCTTGGCAGTCTGCTGCTGCTCTGCCGCCAGGAAGCGCTGGGCTCCCACGCCGGCGTTCCAACGGATCACCGCCTCATACTTCAGCAGGGTATCCTCTAGGTGCTTGGCCTGCTCACGCTCAGACAGCGTCTTGCAGCCGGCCAGCAGCAGACCTGCCAGCGATAAAATGATAATGATCCGATACATGCCGCAACTCCCAAATGTTCCCTGCCGCATGTTAGTTCACCCACCCCGACACCACCAGGCCCCAGCGCTATCACCACCATGCAAGTCTGTTTAAACTACACTCGATGCTCTATCAGGAGTGCAGTCATGCCATCAGACTTTGAAACCATTGCCCGTGAGTTGATTGAGATCGGCCACCTCTTCCACCAGCGCGGTTGGGTGCCCGCTACCAGCGGCAACTTCTCTGCCCGCCTCGACGACGGCAGCCTTGCGATCACTGCCTCCGGCCGCCACAAGGGCCGACTCGATCTAGAGGATATCCTGCACACCGACGCCGCTGGCAACACCGACGAGCTGCAGCGCCCCTCCGACGAGAGCCTGCTGCATATTCTGCTCTACCAACGCCTGCCGGAGATAAACGCACTGCTGCACCCTCACACAGTCAACGCGACGCTGTTGTCGCGGCTGCATCAGACCCATCTCTCACTACAGGATTATGAGCTACTAAAGACATTTGCAGGGATCGACAGCCACGACTGTCAGGTCCGGGTACCGATCTTCGCCAATGACCAGGATATAGCGCGGCTCGCCAACCGGGTCGATCGCTACATCGACGAGAACCCGGACCTGGTCGGCTTCCTGATCCAGGGCCATGGTTTCTACACCTGGGGCGAATCGATCGACGAGGCGATCCGTCACGTCGAGGCCTTCGAGTTTATGTTTGAGTGTGAGATGCGCCTGCTGAACGTGAAATCATCATGAGCCATCTATAGCGAACAGGGTGGAGAACCGCAGCATACCGGCAGGTCTGCAGTTTTAACGAGATCAGGCCCTGACTCCCCCGCCGGGGGAGCCTTCAGTACACCCGCTCAGTCGCCCACCACGTAGTTGGGGATGACACCACGCTCTTCCAGCACGCTGAGAATCTGTGCAACACAATCCTCTAGGGTGTCGATCTCGGTATCGACGGTGATCTCGGGTTTCAACGGCGCCTCGTAGGGAGACGAGATGCCGGTAAACTCCGGGATCTCACCGGCACGAGCCTTCTGGTAGAGCCCCTTTACGTCGCGGCTCTCGCACTTCTCCAGCGAGCACTTGACGTAGACCTCGATGAAGTCACCATGGGGAAACAGGCCACGGGCGCGCTCACGATCTTCGCGGATCGGCGAGATGAAGGCTGTCAGTGAGATCACCCCGGCATCGACAAACAGCTTCGCCATCTCACCGATGCGGCGAATGTTCTCGGTGCGGTCTTCAATACTGAAACCCAGATCTCGGCAGAGCCCGTGGCGCACATTGTCGCCATCAAACACGTAGGTGTGACAGCCACGCTGATGCAACTCCTCCTCCAGCGCATGCGCCAGGGTCGACTTACCCGATCCCGACAGGCCGGTAAACCAGAGCAATTTCGCCTTGTGACGATTCATTTTCTCCCGCCTCTCGCGGGTGACAGTGGCGTGGTGCCAAACGACGTTTTTATCCATATTTAATCGCGTTCTTCAAATAGGTGGACCGATTCCGTGCCTGAATACTTCCTTAAAATCTGCCCGTACGCTAGCAAATTATCCAGACCAATATAAGTAACGCCCTGCAGGCACCAACGAACCGGAATGGAATTCTTGCACAGGGTCTCATTTCTTAGCGACCGCCAGCCTGCTGCCTGTAATCTGAGCCCAGCCGATCGGCACAATTGCCCCAGAAATGTCCTGCCGCGTTGCATGGCACAGCCCTGCATGAATAAGACGAGATAAAGCCAGGCTCGGAATTCACTGGTATGATGGCTGCTTTTTGCCAACCCCAAGAGCACCATGCAGGCAGAGGAACAGCAACCCATCCGTCAGATCCAGCTCGGCGAGAGTCAGCTGACGCTGCTCGGCACCGCGCATGTCTCACGCACTAGCGCAGAGAAGGTGCGCGAGCTGCTGCAGAGCGGCGATTATGACTCGGTCGCGGTGGAGCTCTGCCCCAGCCGCTATAACGCCTTGCTAAATCCCGATGCACTGGCGCAGATGGATCTATTTCGCGTGGTGCGCGAGGGCCGCGTCACCATGGTGATGGCTAGTCTCGCCCTAAGCGCCTATCAACAGCGACTAGCAGACCAGTTCGGCATCGAACCCGGTGCCGAGCAGCGTGAGGCAGTACGTATCGCCCAGGAGTCCAACAAACCGTTGCTGCTGATCGACAGGGAGATCAGCGTCACCTTCAAGCGGGTTGCTGGCAACCTCAGCTGGTTCAGACGCTTCAGCCTATTTGTTGGCCTGCTGGCGGGCATCCTCTCCAAAGAGGATGTGGCGGAAGAGGAGATCGAGCGCCTGAAAGAGGGCGACATATTAGAGACCACCTTTGCCGAGTTTGCCGAAGACCGCCAGGATCTGTTTCTGCCCCTGATCGACGAACGTGACCGCTACATGGCTGCGCGCCTGCGCGAAGAGATCGAACAGCAGGGCCATGAAAACATCCTGGTGGTGATCGGTGCCGGCCATCTGCAGGGGGTGGCAAACTACCTGCAGAGCGAGCCGGAACCCGCCAAGGCCGCGATCAAGCAACTCGACTCTCTGCCGGAGCCGAGCCGCTGGCCGAAGCTGATCCCCTGGGTCATCGTCTGCCTGGTGCTCGGCGGCTTTGCGGCTGGTTTTTTCCGCAGCAGTGACCTGGGCTGGCAGCTAGTGCTCGACTGGGTGCTGATCAACGGCGGGCTTTCAGCCCTCGGCGCACTAGTCGCAGCGGCCCATCCGCTGACCGTAGTGACCGCGTTTGTTGCCGCCCCGCTGACCTCACTCAACCCGGCAATCGGTGCCGGCATGGTGACCGCCGCGGCAGAGCTCTATCTGCGCAAACCAACGGTGGCCGACTTTGGCCGGTTACGCAATGACACCACCCACTTCAAGGGTTGGTGGCACAATCGCGTCTCCCGCACCCTGCTGGTGTTCTTTCTCAGCACCCTCGGCTCAGCTATCGGCACCTATCTGGCGGGCTTTCGCATCTTTGACCGCCTGGTCAACTAACCTCACTGTCAACCCGGCGCATCGCCTCCAGGCGCAGGCGGCGCATCGCCTCGGCCATCGCCTTACCACTCACCCGCTTCGGCAGCTGACTGCTATTCACACTGGCGGCGGCCCGATAGACCCGTCGCAGACGGTCGGCCTGAGGATAGGCGCGCTGCTCAAACCCCGCCCGCCCACGGAAATCGGCCTCGCAGACCAGTAGAAACGCCTCCAGTCGCTGCGGCCGGCGAAACGCATCCAGTCGCTCCAGCAGCTTCAGGCGGGTGGTGGCTTTCAGCTCATCCAGGTGATGCAGCTGGCTGTGGTAGCGGCCGCAACACTCTGCCAGCTCCTGGTACCGGGTAGGCACCCGCAGACGACGACAGAGTGCTCGCAGGATCGCTACCCCGCGCTCCTCATGGCCATGGTGGCTGGGCAAGATTTGCGCCGGGGTCGATGCCTTGCCGAGGTCGTGGGTAAGAGCGGCAAAGCGGATGCTCTGCTCATCCGATAGCCGGGCGGCCTGCGCCAGCACCATCATCGTATGCACGCCAGTATCGATCTCCGGGTGCCAGCGCTCTGGCTGGGGCACCCCCCAAAGGCTGTCCAGTTCAGGCAACAGCCGAGCCAGCGCGCCAACCTCCCGCAGGGTTGCAAAAAAGGGCACCGGATTCGGCTCGCCAAGGGCCTTGTCGAGCTCTTGCCAGACCCGCTCCGGCACCAGCTCGTTGAGTTGGCCCGCATCAACCATCGAGCGCATCAACTCCCTGGTCTCCCCGGCGACACGAAACCCCAGAGACGCAAAGCGCGCCATGAAGCGCGCCACCCGCAACACCCGGATCGGATCCTCGGCAAACGCCGGTGAGATGTGGCGCAGCACGCGCTGCTCGAGATCCCGGCGTCCACCAAACGGATCGATGAGCTCTCCGTCGTCACTCTCGGCCATCGCGTTGATGGTGAGATCCCGCCGCGATAGATCCTCCTCCAGGGTCACCCCCGGATGGGCCAGGGGCGCGGCCGGAGTCTGGCGAGAGCCGCTGGCGGTGCGTGCCAGGGCATACTCGCTGCCATTCTGCGGGTGGATAAAGATGGGAAAGTCGCGCCCCACCTGACGAAAACCCTGCTGCAGAAGCTGGGTTGGAGTCGCCCCCACCACCAGATAGTCCCGCTCGGTCACCGGCAACCCCAGCAGCCGATCGCGCACTGCACCGCCAACCAGATAGGTCTGCATCAGCGCCCAAAACGTGCATCTTGCAGACGTTTGCGGGCAGCCTCGACCTCCGTCTCTGCCTGCTTGATCCGCTCGAAATATTCGGGACGGATGCGCCGCCCGGCACCGCCGCCAAAGCTCTGTCGATCCTCGTCCTTCAATACCTTGGCCTGTTCCAGGTGCTGCTCCGCTTGTTGCAGTTGCTGCTTCGCCTGCTCGACCACTCTGGCCCGCTGTTTCCGCTTATATTCGCGTTGGGCAACGGCCTTGTCCGCAGCCCGGCGGATCTCACTCTCTCGCTGCTGCGCCTGCTGCTGTGCAGCGGCAGAGGGTTTAGACTCAACCTTGATGCGCTGTGTCTCGACAGAGTCCGACTGAGGGGTATCGGAGTAGATCACCCGGCCTTCCGGGTCCACCGAGCGGTAGAGCGTATCGGCACTAAGCGACACTGGCAGCAACAGCAGCAGCCAGCCGCATAGTCTGAGAGTTGTTGACATCATCTTCACCCCACTTTTGCAACCGCTCCAACCACCAGTTTATCAGAAGCCGCCCTCGCCACTGCCACTCCATCGACTGGGGAAACTAATGCCTGCATTGCTCGATCTCACCCTGGAAGCCTCCCGGCAGGCTGCTACATTATGCCTAAGCATAGATTCCAGATTGTGCAGCCAGAGATGAGGAGTAATAGTGATGCTTGACTACGCCGAGAAGCGGGACTTCGTGCGGATGGAGATGGATTGTCCGGCGCGTTTTCGTATCAGCGGCCAGCCGCAATTGGCGACCGGCATTGTTAGAAATCTGAGTAGCAGCGGTCTGCTGCTGGAGTTTGACCAGGAACTGGCGACCGGCACGGAACTGGCCTTGGAGATACTACCAGGCAAATCGATTACCCCCCCCTTTGCGGCCATCCTCAGCGTAATCCGCAGCAGCCCCATAGAGCACGCGAATTTCAGCATCGCCTGCGCCATCGAACGGATATTGGGAGAGAAGGATACCGGCCCCGACTTTCCCTGATCCTGTCCGCCTCCCAAGCCGCCTCAATCGACTGCCCGGGTTAGTTGGGGCGCAGCTTTCCATGTTTGGGATCAATGCATGCCGGCAGGAGTTTTAATATACAATACCGACTTGCCCGCACGCCATGAGTGATGCGGGCGTTTTTCGTTTTGAGCCGGAGCGGACTATGCCAACAGCCGTCAAGCCGCGGATCCGTGAGATCCCCTACAACTACACCTCTTTCTCTGACCGGGAGATCGTCATTCGCTTTCTCGGTGAGGAGCTGTGGCGGGTCATTGAGGATCTCCGGGGCTCGCGCCGCACCGGCCGCTCCGCCCGCATGCTGTTCGAGGTGCTCGGCGACATGTGGGTGGTAAGCCGCAATCCCTACCTGCAGGACGACCTGTTGCAGAATGAGGAGCGCCGCCAGGCCCTGATCGACGCCCTGCACCACCGTCTTGATCAGTTTGAGCTGCGAACCAATGAAAACCAGCAGGCGATCCACCTGTTGCACGCCTCACGCCAGGCGGTGGAGGCATTCGAGGCACGCTTCATCCGGCAGATTGAGCTACGCCGTCAAGTAAAGCGTAATCTGATCGGCCTGACCCGCAAAGACAATGTGGATTTCAGCGGCCTTGCGCGGGTCGCCCACGCCACCGACGCCACCGACTGGCGCGTCGAGATCCCCTTCGTGGTCATCACCCCCGACACCGAGGCGGAGGTAGCAGCGGTGGTGCGCGCCTGCATCGCCTCCGGTCTGACCATCATCCCGCGCGGTGGCGGCACCGGCTACACCGGCAGTGCGGTGCCGCTCGACCCCCACTCGGCGGTGATCAACACTGAGAAGCTGGAGCAACTGGGGGAGATCGAGAGCATCGCACTGCCCGGCGTGGCGGAGCCGGTGCCGACCATTGTCGCCGGCGCAGGGGTGATCACGCGGCGGGTCTCGGAACAGGCGGAGGCCGCCGGGCTCGCCTTTGCCGTCGACCCCACCTCCCAGGACGCCTCCACCATCGGTGGCAACATCGCAATGAACGCCGGCGGCAAGAAGGCGGTACTGTGGGGCACCACCCTCGATAACCTCGCCAGCTGGCGCATGGTGACCCCGGACGGCAGCTGGATGGAGGTGGAGCGGCTCAATCACAATCTGGGCAAGATCCACGATCAGCCCGAGGTACGTTTCCGCGTCAGCCGCTATGCCAACGACGGCACCACACCACTCGCTGAGCCAGAGATCCTACAGATACCCGGCAGCGCCTTCCGCAAGGCAGGGCTGGGCAAGGATGTCACCGACAAGTTTCTCTCCGGCCTGCCAGGGGTGCAGAAGGAGGGTTGCGACGGCCTGATCACCTCCGCCCGTTTCGTGTTGCACCGCATGCCTAAGCAGGTACGCACCCTCTGTCTGGAGTTCTTCGGCAGCGATATCGGCCGGGCGGTGCCGGCCATCGTCGAGATCAAAGCGTATCTGGACCGGCACGACAACGTCACGTTGGTGGGTCTGGAGCACCTCGATGAGCGCTATCTGAAGGCGGTCAAATACTCCACCAAGGCGGCCCGCGCCGAGCGCCCCAAGATGGTGCTGCTAGCCGACATCGCTAGCGATCAGGTGGACCAGGTCAGCAGCGCGGCAGACCAGGTGGTCGAACTGGTGGAGGCACGCGGCAGCGAGGGGTTTATCGCCAGCAGCGCCGAGGCACGCAGACATTTCTGGCTCGACCGGGCCCGCACCGCCGCCATCTCCGCCCACACCAACGCCTTCAAGATCAACGAAGACGTGGTGATCCCGCTGGAGCGGCTGGCCGACTACAGTCGCGGCATCGAGCGCATCAATATCGAGGAGTCGATCAGCAACAAGATCGAGATCGCTGATGCCGTTCTCGACTATCTACAGAGCAGCGAATGGCGCGATCTGGCCAGCGAGGCCTTCGGTGCCAGCGATGAGAATGAAGCGATCTCCCGCACCAAGATCAACCTGGCCCAGAGCGCCGTTGAGCGGGCGCGAGGGCGCTGGAGCGAGACCCTGCAACAGATCGAACAGCCTGCCGCCGACCACCGGCAGCTGCTGAGCGAAGCGGAGGCCCAACACATCCAGCCAAACGACCGGTTGCTCGATCTGCTACTGCGCCGTGACCTGCTGATCTCCTACCGGCAGGAGATAGCTCTGCAGCTGGATGAGGCCTTCCCCGGCCAGGAAATGCAGCCGCTACGCCACGCGCTGCGCGAGATCCACCAGCGGCTCCGAGAGTCGCGGCTGTTCGTGGCGCTGCACATGCATGCCGGTGACGGCAACGTACATACCAACATCCCTGTCCACTCCGACAACTACGCAATGCTGCACCGCGCCGAGCGGGTGGTGGACCGCATCATGGCACTGGCCTCCTCGCTGGGCGGGGCGATCTCTGGTGAGCACGGCATTGGCCTGACCAAGCTGCAGTACCTAGAGCCGGAGAAGCTGCAGGCGTTTGCCCGCTACAAGGCACAGGTCGATCCCGAACAGCATTTCAACCGTGGCAAGCTGGCTACCGGCGCCGATCTGCGCAACGCCTACACTCCTTCGCTCAAGCTGCTGGAGCAGGAGGCAATCATCCTCGAAGAGAGCGAGCTGGGCGCGCTCAACGACGAGATCAAACACTGTCTGCGCTGTGGCAAGTGCAAGCCGGTCTGCATGACCCATGTACCACGTGCCAACCTGCTCTACTCACCGCGTAACAAGATCCTCGCCACCGGCCTGATCATCGAAGCCTTCCTCTACGAGGAGCAGACCCGCCGCGGCCTGTCGCAACGCCATTTCGATGAGATGAACGACGTGGCCGACCACTGCACCGTCTGCCACAAGTGCCTCACTCCCTGCCCAGTCAATATCGACTTCGGTGAGGTCACCACCCGCATGCGCAAGATCCTCACCGAGCGCGGCCAGAAGCGCCGCAGCCTGGGTGCGATGGCGGCGATGAGTTTCCTCAATATGACCGATCCACGGGCGATCCGCTGGATGCGCCTGGGGCTGGCCGAATGGGGATTCAAGGCGCTTAATCTGGCGCATGGGCTAGCCAAGCGCAGCGGTCTACTGAAACAGCGCAGCACCCTACCCCGCGCCACCACAGGTAGACCGGAGATAAAGACCCTGGCGCTGGAGATGCTGAGCTACCCGATCCGGGTAGAGCCGCCCAAGCAGAGCCTGCGGGCAATGCTCAAACTGGAGGATCGCACCACTATACCGATCCTGCACAGCCCTAAGGGGGCGCTCGAAGAAAACGAGGCGGTCTTCTATTTCCCAGGCTGCGGCTCAGAGCGCCTCTACAGCGAGATCGGTCTGGCGACCCTAGCGATGCTGGCCGAGACTGGCGCCACCACCGTACTCCCCCCCGGCTATCTCTGCTGCGGCTACCCGCAGAGCGCGGCCGGACAGGCGCAACGCGGTCACCAGATCACCACTGAGAACCGGGTGCTGTTTCACCGTGTCGCGAATACTCTCAACTACATGGATATTCGCACCGTGGTGGTCTCCTGCGGCACGTGCATAGATCAACTGCTGAAGTATGAGTTTGAAAAGATCTTTCCCGGCTGCCGCCTGCTCGACATCCATGAATACCTGATGGAAAAAGGGATCAAGATTGCTGACGGCGCGCCGGACAATTATCTCTTCCATGACCCCTGCCATAGCCCGATGAAGCTGTATGATCCACTCGAGGTCACTGCCTCCCTCACTGGCGGCAGGGTCGAGGTATCGGATCGCTGTTGTGGCGAAGCCGGCACCCTCGGCACCAGTCGGCCTGACATCGCCCACCAGCTACGCTTCCGCAAGGAGGAGGAACTCCAAAACGGGTTGGCCAAACTGGCTGATGATGCAGAGCCGGGCCATATCAACGCCAAGCTGCTGACCAGCTGCCCAGCCTGCCAGCAGGGCCTAAGCCGCTATACTGACTCAACCGGTCTCAAACCCACTTATATTGTGGTCGAACTGGCAAACAGGGTGCTGGGAGAGCGATGGCAGCAGCAATTTATCCAGCAGATGAGTCAGCAGGGCATCGAACGAGTGCTGCTTTGATAAGGTGCCAGCAACTACTTTTGCTAAAGCATTTGGAGATCAGCTGGTGGCAAGTGGCTGGTTTTGTCGAGGTTGGTCGGGTTGTGCCAGCATACAATGTCGTTTTTTTACGCGAAAAAACCGCCCGATGCTGGGAGGGATGCTGGAATTGATTAATTTATCAGCGCTTCCTTCGTGACTTGTGTAAAAATGACTCCCGGCCGTTTTTTGGAGCGCAAGGCTATCCGCCCATGACTAGTTCGGAGCGTCCCTAAGAAGCCGCTTCGCTCTCGATATGTTTCAGCAAGTTCTCCAGCTCGCTCAACCGCTCAAGCGCCTGTGCCACTGATTCCCCCTCCTGCTGGCGCTGCTCCAGCAGAGCCCGGGCCTGTTTGCTGATCGCCTCCAGATGCGGCGGATCAAACAGGGTCACAGCCACCTGAAACTCCTCTTCAGAAGCACTCAGCAGAGTCGGCACCAAGTCATCTTCACTTATCAGAGAATCGGGGGAGAGCAGGTCCACCGCCAACGGGTGTTCCAGCATCTCATAGTGCAGCCGCCTGGCTTCTTCCTCCTGCTGCAGTTCCTGATGGGCCAGGGTGTCATTGCCGGCACCTCGCCACACCGCCTGCATGATCACCGCCACCAGCTTGCTGATCGCATCCTTGTTGGCGCCCTGCTCATCGGCCAGACCGCAGGCGGTCTCATAGGCCTTGTCGAGACGCTCTTTCAGTTCGAGGATCACATCGCTCTGTTCGTGGGGCCCGAGTTCTACCGCTTCACCCACCAGCTTGCGCAGCTCTTCGATAAAGCTCACCAGCTCTTCGTGATCTTTGCGCTGCGCCTCTTCCAACGCAGAAGGCGTAAGCGAACGCTCACTTTTGTCGAACAGAGGGTTGTTGTGTTTTCGCATCAGGTGCCGCTCGTAGCGACCCGGCATTGAGCTGAATAGCAGTTTCATCAAATCCTACCTAAATAGATCGAAAAGGCCGTGCTGCCGCGTCAGCAGCCCTCATCCTGACTAGCCTGAAAGTCGGGGTTGATCGCCTCGTAGAGTGATGAGTAGTCATCTTCCCCATGTCCCGCAGCCTGCGCCTCACCGAAGACTCTGAGCATCGTCTGCGGCAACTGGGCATCGATGCCCAGCTCATCCACCACGCGGCTGAAAAGATCCACATCTTTAATCAGATGCTTAAGGGGAAAGTTGGGATTGGCATAATCGTGGCTCAGCATCTTCGCCAGCTTCTTGTCGAAGGTCGGCGCATAGAGCGCGCTCTCTCGCAGCAGGCCCATGAACTGCTCCACATCGATGCCTTCGGCCCGCACCAGCCCAAGGCTCAGGGAGAAGGCAGAGGTGAGCGAAGCGATCAGTTGGTTCATCGCCAGCTTCATCGCCGCACCCTGACCAACCTCGCCGATGCGCTGCACCTGCTTGCCGAGACAACGCAACAGCAACAGCATCTGCTGGTAGATCTCTGCATCACCTCCGGCCATCACGATCAGGTTGCCGGATCGTGCCTCCGGGATGCTGCCGAGCACCGGTGCCTCCAGATAGTGTCCACCAACTGCCTCCACTGCAGAGGCAATCTCGCGGCTCTGATTCGGCGCGATGGTTCCCATCTGTACCACGACCTTGCCTGCCAGCCCACTGAGTGACGAGGGCTGCAACAGGGTCGAACGGATAGCTGCGGCATCGCTCAGGGTCAGCAGGACAGCCTCCCCCTGGGCAATGGCGGCTGTCAGATCAGATTCGACCGGAATACCTTTGGCTTGCACCTGATCGTGAGCAACCTGGGAGCGGTTCCAGGCAACCAGCTCATGCCCGCACTGGATCAGGCGCTGTGCGATCGGCTTCCCCATCAGCCCCAATCCGATAAGCGTGATCTTCATGTTATCTTCACTCTAGATGCGAAGCACAAGAGGTATAAGGCTTGTTTGATCAAGGGAATCAGTAACCCGCCTGCAGATAGAGCATCGGTCCCTGAAAGGTGTAATCGAACTCACCCCGCAGGTTGTCATCATCGGCGGAGAGGCTGTATCCGTAATAGGTGTAGCCGCCGCCGATGCCGAAGTTTTCACTGAAGTCATAGCGCACCGAAATGCTGCCATTTACCAGACTGCCAGAATAAGCATCATAATCGAGCGCAAACACCTGCGCCCAAGCATCCAGTTTCAGCTTGGGGGAGATCCAATAGGCACCATCCAGACCCAAGCTGGGTAGCGGGATGCTCACGTCGGCATCATAGCTGGGGCCAGCAAGGCGCGTGCTAATCCCCGTGGAAAGTGAGGTCACATGGACACCGAGCAGGCTCTCGATCTGCCAGTCTTCGTCCTGATAGAGCTTATAACGCCACGCCAGACGTGCGACCTTCGAATCAAAGAAGCTGTCGACGAGCGTATCAACGGTATAGTCCTCACCATCAATGGTGATGGTGCTGTTGAGCATACTGCTGCCACTGCGTGACAACTCCACATAGGAGAGATCGATGGCGTGACTCTCATTAAAGCGATAGGTGATATCCAGCATCGGCAGGATCTCCCGCTCTCCCAGGCCAAGTTGGTCCTCCATGTTAAAACTGGTCCCGATTGTGCCATCTTTTGAATCGAGCCTGAGCTCAGTAGCGGTGCTGGCCCAGAAGGCGGCAAGGCGTACCTCTATCGTATTCGGCTCAGCCATTACCTCGAAGGTAGCTAACAGGCCGACAACCAGTAACCTGAACCCCACAATCACTTTATGCTTATTCACTCTGGTACTTACTCCCTGGCAAAGATCAGGATGCCTGATGATAGGGCCGGCTTAATTCATGCACGGCCTCGACAAAGGCCCCGGCATGTTCCGGCGGAATATTGGGATGAATGCCATGGCCCAAATTGAAGACGTGACCCTCGCCCGGACCGAAACTCTCAAGCACCCGGCCGACCTCTTCACGAATACGCTCGGGTGAAGCATAGAGCACACAGGGATCCATATTGCCCTGCAGCACTACCTTGTCGCCGACGCGCCGACGCGCCTCGGCTAGATCGAGGGTCCAGTCGATGCCGAGTGCATCGCAGCCGCTCTCGGCCATCCGCTCGAGCCAGAGCCCTCCGCCCTTGGTGAAGAGGATCACCGGCACCTGGCGGCCCTCCGCCTCGCGGGTCAGCCCCTGGATGATGCGTTGCATGTAGTCGAGGGAAAAGGCCTGGTAGGCGGCCGGGGTGAGTGCGCCACCCCAGGTATCGAAGATCATCACCGCCTGTGCACCGGCGGCAATCTGCGCATTCAGATAGGCGGTGACCGAATCGGCAACCCGGCTGAGCAGCTGGTGCATCAGCTCGGGACGATCGAACATCATCCCCTTCACCTGGGCGAAGTTCTTGGTGCCGCCACCCTCGACCATGTAGGTGGCCAGGGTCCAGGGGCTGCCTGAAAATCCGATCAGCGGCACCCGTCCATCCAACTCGCGGCGGATGGTGCGCACCGCATCCATCACGTAGCCCAGGTCATCCTCCATGTCGGGCAGACCCAGCGCCTTGACCGCTGCCTCATCACGCACCGGGCGTTCGAAGCGTGGCCCTTCTCCTTCGGTGAAGTAGAGCCCCAGTCCCATGGCGTCGGGTACGGTGAGGATATCGGAGAAGAGGATCGCCGCATCCAGCGGGTAGCGGTCGAGGGGCTGGATGGTCACCTCGCATGCCAGTTCAGGATTACGGCAGAGGTCCATGAAGCTACCGGCCTTGGCGCGGGTGGCCCGGTACTCCGGCAGATAGCGCCCGGCCTGACGCATCATCCAGACGGGTGTGACATCAACCGGCTGCCGCAGCAGAGCCCGGAGGAATCGATCGTTTTTTAGGGTGCTCACTTAGGGATCCTGATATCGTCTCTCGCTCAAACTTACCGGGCGGATTCTACACAGTTTGCCGCATCCCCGCCTCCATCGAGTCAAACCCATGTAACATTCGGCTGCGATAGTGTCCCGGAAGTCCGCAACAGTTTAACCTGGCTTGATGCAAGTAAATCTGAAGGAGTTTGGCATGTCCGCAATGCAGAAGATCATCCTTGAAAAGAAGGCGGCGCTGGCCGAGTCGGTGGGGATACCGCTATCGGCTCTAGCGGCGCTCTGTGCCGAAGTCTGGCCAGATGCTGATGCCATCGACACCACTCTGCAGCGCCATCTCAAGGATCTGACACACTGCGAGACACTCTACGCCTGGGATCTGGATGGCAGGGAGATCTCCTCGCTAATCCGTGACGGTGTTGCCGACCCCGCATGGCGCGGGCGGGACCTCTCCCATCGCCCCTATCTGAAAAATAACCTGCCGTTCAAAGGCATCATGCTCTCCTCCGTCTACCAGAGCGCCTATTCGGGTAAAGAGTGTGTCACCGCCCTGCAAGCGGTACGTCGGGAAGATCAGCTGATGGGCTTTATCGCTGCCGACTTCTCCCTCAACAAGCTGCTTGCCGATACTCCGGCGCTGGCCGCGGAGAGCCAATGGCAACAGTTCAAAGGCGACCCGGCGGTACGCAGTACCCTGTTCATGCAGCAGCGGGTTCAAAGCCTGCTGGATGAGAATATCGATTCGGTACACGACACCGTACTGACGCTGATGAGCACCCACGGCATCTTTCACAGTAAGATCCACTACTCCAGCGGGCGCTGCTCCTTCTGGTTGCTGGAGGATCCCTACTCCTACCGCATCCATGGCGTGCTGGAAATCATCGATCCCGATATCAGCCTCGCTTATCCACTGCACGACTATCCCGCCGTGGCCAAGGTCACTCCCAGCCAGCTGCGCGCCGCACTCGATGGGCTGAAGGCACTGCGCTTCGCCGACGAGACCATCTATCTGCGCAGCGCCTCACTCAACATCATGAACGGCATGATCGGGCTCACCTTCTCCTGTGATGGCTCACACTACATGTCGATCGACGAATTTCTGGAGAAGAACCTGGGGTTCTGGGTCGGAGAACTGGCGACAGAGCAGACTTCCTCGTGACAGCGAGGCAAATGGAGTCATGAATATTAAATAAAACGGGGCGCCTTACGCGCCCCTTTGAATAAAGTCTGCGTCGTCCCAGACTACTGGGCGACGAAAGCCCTAAATCTTACGGAATCTGGTAGTGGCTTTGGTTCATCAGATCAACGCCACACTCCAGGTCAGCGATCCAGTTGATGAACTCAGCCACCGCTTTTTTGCCGACAAACGCGCGGCCATGCTGCGGCACGATCATCTCGATATCGAGATCCTTCACCATGTTGGCCCAATAGCGACAGACCCGATTTGAGTTCATATAGCGCTTGTGGAAACCCTCCATATAGGGCAAAACCTCAGCGATCTTCTTCACCGGCTTGTCCAGGTCTCCCGGCGGCAGGTTGGCACCCAGATCACCGGAGAAGAGGATCTTGCTCTTCGGATCGTAGAACTGAAAATTGCCTTCGGCATGGAGAAAATGGGCCGGCAGCGCCTTCAGGCGGATATCGCCCAACTCCAGATTCATGCCCGGATCCGGGATCGCGATGACCCGGTTCTGCAGCCGCCCCGGCCGGGTGAAGTGAGGAATGAACCGCTCCCAGAGGGCGGGCACGACCACTTTACAATCGGTACCAACCAACCATTTGTTGATCGAGGCCACAATATCGGGGTCCTGGTGGGATGCAACCACATAGTCGAGCTTCTTGACGTTGACATAATCACTGATCGCCATAAACAGGCGAGAGTAGGTGAGCTCTCCGCCAGGATCGATCAATGCGGCATGGCCGTGATCAAAGATGAGAAACTGATTGGCCTGCACCGCCTCACCGCTAACCAGATCACGATAAACTACGCAGATATGGCCCTGTTTGTTATAGAGTTCCACTGACATCTAATGCCCACCCTTCTACAGCGCCTGCTCCCCAGCATCACCGGAGAAACGAGCGCCTGTCCACTGAAATTACTTAATAAATCGCTAGCCTGAAACGCAAAGGCAGTGCCAAATTTATGCGAACATGGTTCAACTGCCTGTGAAATGATCACAATCATCAAAAAGCATGGTATATGTCATCATCCCGCTGGAACAATCTTATGTCAGGTTCGGCTATTTGCAACAAATTGTTGGAATTTGCTGTCCTGGATCACACAGGACGATCGGTTCAGAATTCAGACTAATCGAGAGCAGATCCAACCCGCATTGAACTTGGCCGGCGACGCTGAAGGTGGATCCATTTAACTTGCACGATTGGAATCTGACACCGCAGCAGGCGCGCGAGCTGCAACAGCAGCTGAGCCTGAAGGTGATCCGTGAAGACCGATTCACCACACCACACTTTGTTGCCGGTGTCGATGTGGGATTTGAAGATGGTGGCGCTACCACCCGCGCTGCGGTTGCCCTGTTGCGGTTTCCATCCCTTGAGCTGCTGGAACACAGCATCGCACGCCTGCCCACCCGCTTTCCCTATCTGCCGGGACTGCTCTCCTTTCGTGAGATACCGGCAATCCTTGAGGCGTTGAAGGGGCTGGAAACAGCACCCGATATACTGCTATGCGACGGCCAGGGGCTGGCCCACCCCCGCCGCTTTGGGCTGGCCTGTCACCTCGGCCTGATCACCGACACACCCTCCATTGGTGTTGCGAAAAGCCGCCTGATCGGCACCCATACAGAGTTGCCAGCGGAGAAGGGGGCTTGGGTAACACTGGAAGACAAGGGCAAGATCATCGGCGCAGTGCTGCGCAGCCGCAGCAACGTAAACCCCCTCTATATATCCATCGGGCAAAGGATCAGCCTGGCTTCGGCCATCCACTACACCCTCGCCTGCACCACCCGTTACAAGCTGCCAGAGACGACCCGCTGGGCGCATCGCTTCGCCTCCGGCTGAGCAGCCGGGGCTATTCTGGCTTGATGTGCTCAATGTAGTAGGGGCGACCCTCCATCTCCAGCCTCACCCCCTCGGCCTGCGCCTGAAGTATCTGCTCACTATCCTTGAAGCGCAGTTTGCAGTGGGCATGTCCCTGACTCTGCAGTGGCAACGGGATCATATCGCGGTAGGTGTAGACATTCTCCCCCACATCGCCGCCGTCACAGATACAGGGTGCGCTGGGCAGCTCGCCATCGAGCTCGGCAGCAGTAAAGATCAGCGAACCGGCCTGCCACCAGCGGGTGCGTTCCTTGGAGCCGCTGATGGTCTTAATGATATAGGCCCGGGAAAAGCGAACCTTGAGTTCACCATCTTCCAATGTGATTGACTCAATTTCACTGCCTGGCAGATCGACACTGCTGGAATCCATCAAAACCCCCTTTATCTGTTCGGGATGACGCGCATCCACCCCGCTAATCGTTTAACTGTCTAACTCGAGACCCAGCTCTTTGATCTTGCGGGTCAAGGTATTGCGTCCCCAGCCGAGCAATTTTGCGGCGTCCTGACGACGCCCGGCGGTCTGCTCCAGGGCGCTCTCGATCATCACACGCTCAAACGCAGGAAGTGCCTCGTCAAGCAGATTTTTATCCCCCGCCTGCAGCCGCTCTCGTGCCCACTGCTGGAGCAGCTGACGCCAGTCTCCGGCAGCTGCCGAGGATCGCTCCTCCTGCAGCAACTCCGGAGGCAGATCCTCTACATGGATCTCCTTGCCGGCAGCCATTACCGTAAGCCAACGCGCAGTGTTCTCCAACTGGCGCACATTGCCAGGCCACTCTAGTTGACTGAGAAACTGCTCGGTTTCCGGCAGCAGCGTCTTAGTCTCGACTGCCAGCTCTTCCGATGCCTGCCCGAGAAAGTGGCGCATCAGCAGGGGGATGTCCTCACGACGCTCGCGCAGGGCCGGGATATGGATTCTAATCACATTGAGGCGATGAAATAAATCCTCCCGAAACTGTGCTTTTTTGACTAGCTGTTCCAGATTCTGATGGGTGGCGGCAATGATGCGCACATCCACTTTCACCGGCTCATGGCCGCCGACCCGGTAGAATTCACCATCTGCCAGCACCCGCAGCAACCGCGTCTGCAGTTCAGCCGGCATATCGCCGATCTCATCCAGGAACAGGGTACCGCCATCGGTCTGTTCAAAACGCCCCTCGCGCCGGCTCTGCGCACCGGTGAAGGCGCCACGTTCATGGCCAAACAGCTCCGACTCCATCAGATCCCGTGGGATCGCCGCCATGTTGAGGGCAATGAACGGGGCCTCGGCGCGCGGGCTGTGGCGGTGCAGGGCTCGGGCGACCAGCTCCTTGCCGGTGCCCGACTCGCCATTGATCATCACCGTGATGTTGGAACGCGCCAGCCGGCCGATGGCACGAAACACCTCTTGCATCGCCGGCGCCTCACCAATGATCTCCGGACTCGGCTCAATAACATCAACCTGGCGCTTCGTCTGACTCTGGGTCTGCCGGCAGGCGCGACGGATCTGATCCACGGCCTCATCCACATCGAAGGGCTTTGGTAGATATTCGAATGCGCCACCATGGAAGGCCGACACTGCACTCTCCAGATCAGAATGAGCGGTCATGATGATCACCGGCAACTCCGGAAAGCGTAGATTGATCCGCTCCAGCAGCTCCAGCCCATCCATACCCGGCATACGGATATCCGAGACGATCACATCCGGTTGTTGCCGCTCCAGTAAGTCGAGCACCCCATTGGCACTCTCGAAGCAGACCACCTCCATCTGCACCTTCTGCAGGGTCTTCTCCAGCACCCAGCGAATCGACCGGTCGTCATCAATGACCCAGACCCGGCAGAAATCAGCCATGTTTGCCCTCCAAAGGCAGAGAAATCGTAAACACCGTCTCACCCGGACGGCTAGTGAATTCAATCAGGCCCTTATGCTGATTGATCAGTGACTGGGCGATGGAGAGCCCGAGGCCCATACCATCGCTACTGCCTGAAACCATCGGGAAGAAGATCCGCTCCTGGATCTCCTTGGGGATGCCACCGCCGTTATCGCTGATCTCAACCTGCAGCACTAATCGGTAGTGTTTGGTGCCGATGGTAAAGTGGCGCATCACCCGGGTGCGCAGGCCTATCACACCGCTAGGCCCAGCGGCCCGCACACCGTTACGCACGATATTCAAACAGGCCTGGATCAGCTGATCGCTATCTCCCAGCAGGGAGGGAATGCTTGGATCGTAATCCTTTTTGATAGTCAGAGCGTTGCCCGTTTCCACCTGCACCAGGCTGACCACCCGTTCCAGTACCTGGTGGATATTGAGCTGCTTGCGATCCGGCAGACGGTTCGGTCCGAGCATCCGATCAACCAGGGTCTGCAAGCGGTCAGACTCGCCGATGATGATCTGGGTATACTCCTTGAGCTCGGGGTCATCCAGTTCCCGCTCCAGCAGTTGCGCTGCGCCGCGCACTCCGCCCAGGGGATTTTTTATCTCATGGGCGAGCCCCCGCACCAACGCACGCGAGGCCTGGTTGCGTGACAGCAGCTGCTCTTCACGGTTGATCTTCAATTGCCGATCAACCTGCAACAACTCGACCAGAAACTCCTTGATCTCGCCCTCCTGGCGAAGCGGGATCACGGTGCAGTCGACCGTCACCTCTTTGCCTCCGGCGAGAGGCAACGACAACTCCCGCTCGGTAAAGGGCTGACCGCTCTTCACCACTTGAGAGAGGTGTGACTCAACCAGTGCTCCAGGGCAGCGGATCAGATCTCTGACCCGCAGCCCGATCAGCTGGCGAGCACTCACCGCAAACAACATCTCCCCGGCGGGATTGATGTAGTTGAGGGTGAAATTGCGGTCAAACAGCAACACAGCTGAACGTTGATTTTCAACGATGCGTTGCTCAATGGTCTCTGTGTCTGGTGTAACTGCCATGCTAATTGCTTGCAATAATCAAACCAACCAGCAGCATAGGGCATTTTTCTGCGTGCAGTCTGCTGAACTGTCTCATCTGTCACGATTTAAGACGTTGAGTAAGGCTTTGTTTCTGAAAAAATTGGGGCTGCGACGAGTGCCCGCCTTTTCATAGGACAGGGGCTGTCCGCGTCGCAAGATAATGCGCACCAAAACAGTGCAACCAGAGGGCCCTTAGTGAACGTCAGGGTTTGATAATAGAGGCTTTTCGCAGATGGAAGCTGATCTGTTGAGCGGAGATCAAACGCTTGCCCGCGGCATCGACAACATGCGCCTCAAGAGTATGGGTGCCGCGATTCAGGCCAATCAACCTGAATTGAGTCCGATTCAGCTCATCTCCTCCTTTCTGCAATGCACCATCGATCAGGATCTCCAATCTGTGTCCCTGCTGCAGTGCTGGCGAGAGGCTCAAGCCCACATCGACCACACCCTCGTTGCTGCGAATCGTGACATCCTGCTCGGGTTCGACAATCTCAAAGCTGGTGTAGCCTTCCGCTTTCTCTTGTTTGCTCTTTGACTCCGCCGGCTTGGTCTGAACGATCGGGCTGTACTGATCTGAATGGGTGCCTTTGATGGTGACCATCTCCGCTCCCGGCGCGTCGAAGTCGGAGTAGTGGATCACTCCATCATCCGAGACCCAGCGGTAGACATCCCTGGCTGCAGCCGGCAAGGCAAGAACAATAAGAAGAATCAGGATAAGGGTACGCATATGCAAAAGAATAGACCACGACTCGTTGATAAAACAAGCAGATAGAGACTAAAAAAGCGCCCCCGAATGGAGGCGCTTTCCACAATTCTTGCACTAGGCAGGAATCGATCAGGCAAGGCTCCCTGACGGGAGCCGATACCTGGTTAGAGGCTGTAGTACATGTCGAATTCCACCGGGTGGGTGGTCATGCGCAGACGAGTCACCTCTTCCATCTTCAGCTCGATGTAGCCATCGATCAGATCATCGGTGAAGACGCCGCCAGCGGTGAGGAACTCACGATCCGCATCCAGTGCCTCTAGCGCCTGATCCAGACTGTGGCAGACGGTGGGGATATTCGCCGCCTCTTCTGCGGGCAGGTCATAGAGATCCTTGTCCATCGCGTCGCCAGGGTGGATCTTGTTCTGGATGCCGTCCAGGCCGGCCATCATCATGGCGGCGAAGGCCAGGTAGGGGTTGGCGGTCGGGTCGGGGAAACGCACCTCGACGCGACGACCCTTCGGGCTGGAAACCCACGGGATACGGATCGAAGCAGAGCGGTTGCGGGCCGAGTAGGCCAGCATTACCGGGGCTTCGAAGCCCGGCACCAGACGCTTGTAGGAGTTGGTGGAGGCATTGGTGAAGGCGTTCAGCGCACGGGCATGCTTGATGATGCCGCCGATGTAGTAGAGCGCACTCTCGGAGAGGCCGCCGTACTGGTCACCAGCGAAAATGTTCTCGCCATCTTTCGCCAGGGACTGGTGCACATGCATGCCGGAACCGTTGTCGCCAACGATCGGCTTGGGCATGAAGGTCACGGTCTTGCCGTAGGCGTGACCGACGTTCCAGGTAGCGTATTTCTGGATCTGCACCCAGTCAGCACGCTCCACCAGAGTGCTGAACTTGGTACCGATCTCACACTGACCACCAGTCGCCACCTCATGGTGATGGACCTCGACCGGCACCCCCATCTCTTCCATCGCCAGACACATGGCGCCACGCAAGTCGTGCAGGGAGTCAACCGGAGGGACCGGGAAGTAACCACCCTTCACGCCAGGACGGTGACCGATGTTGCCATCTTCATAGACGCGCTCGGAATTCCACTCCGCCTCTTCGGAGTCGATCTTGACCATGCAGCCGCTCATGTCGGCACTCCAGCGCACGTCGTCGAGGACGAAGAATTCTGGCT
Organism: endosymbiont of Ridgeia piscesae; assembly: GCF_001443665.1. Lineage (NCBI taxonomy): Bacteria > Pseudomonadati > Pseudomonadota > Gammaproteobacteria > endosymbiont of Ridgeia piscesae. The sequence goes on from NZ_KQ557116.1 coordinate 115,557, forward strand.
CGGGACCGAAGAAAGCCTGGTCGGCAATGCCGGTGGACTGCAGATAGGCTTCGGCACGCTTGGCGACGGAACGGGGATCACGCTCGTAGCCCTGCATGGTGGCAGGCTCGAGGATGTCGCAGCGTACGATCAGGGTGTTCTCGTCGGCGAAGGGGTCCATCACGGCAGTGGCGGCCTCAGGCATCAGGATCATGTCTGACTCATTGATACCCTTCCAGCCAGCGATGGAGGAGCCATCAAACATCTTGCCGTCGGTAAACATCTCCTCATCAACCTCGTGGGCAGGCAGAGTGACATGCTGTTCCTTGCCGCGGGTATCGGTGAAGCGAAGATCAACGAATTTTACTTCGTTGTCTTTCATCATTTTCATGACTTCAGAGGCCATCATTATCTCCAAATCTATTAGGTGACTATCTGCTGCTGCAAGAGCCTCTGAACGAATCTGGATGAAGCAGATTCATTCAGAGGCTCCTGTCGCCAGCAACGAAATTCCTGCGAAAGGATGCCATCGATCCCTGCCGCTCTGGGCCATTCACTAGGCAAAAACAGTGCCATCAACCTTTGATTGCTACAGCTCCTGTATGAGCCAATTCGCAAAAAACTGTTGATAAACAAGCGGAAGATGATAGAGCGATCGAACGCATAATGGTAGTGGTTGCACGCATTAGCCGCGACCAAACAGTAACTCTTCGCAAGAATACGCACAAAAACTGTGCGGATCCGCGCTTGCACGCACAAAAATCGTGCGTTAACCAAACCAGAGCCGTACCCGCCCAAACTGCTCGGCCTCTTGCAGCTGCGCCTGATAGCGCTCGGCCAACTCCTCGCTTATCGATACGCTCTTGCTGCAGTCGAGCGGAAAGAAAAGATCCACATCGATACGTCCGGAAATGTAGTGCAATACGAGCCTCATGCGCCGATCGAAACAGGGCAGATCCTGCCATAGCGCCTGCAGACGTTGCTCCGCTTCGGTGCGTAACGGTAGATGACCACAGGGAGCGGTCGATTCGTCATCCTCCGGATCGATATGCACCGTCACATCCACCAGTTCCTCCACCGACTCAAGCAGCCGCTGCATCACCACCTCACTGATCCTGTGTCCCTCAGAGACACTCAGCCAGGAGGCGACCTGCACATGCACATCAGCCGAGGCGTGACCACCCATCTTACGGGTGCGTAACATATGTACATCCTTGACCCCGGCCACTGAGGTGATTACCTGCTTGATCTCTTCTACCCGCTGCTCTTCAAGACCTGAGTCGACCAGCTCATGCACCGACTGCCAGACCAGCTGCCAGCCGATGTGCAGAATCATCAAGCCGACCAGCACCGCGGCGATGGCATCGAGATAGGGCAACCCCACCAGGGTACCGCCGATGCCGACCAGCACCACCACCGATGAGATCGAGTCGCTGCGATGGTGCCAGGCATTGGCACGCAGCAAATCGGAGCGGATCTGCTTCGCCAGATGCTGGGTATAGAAATAGAGAGCCTCGTTGGCAACGATGGAGAAGGCGGCAACCCACAGGGTGGTCATGCTGGGTACCAGCAGTGCCTCTGGCGAAAACAACCGCTCCACCGCATCCCAGATCACCCCGGCACCCACCAGGAACAGAAACAATCCCAGGGCGAGAGTTCCCGCCGTTTCGAAGCGCCCGTGGCCATAGGGGTGCTCGTCGTCTGGTGCCTCTTTGGCATGGTAGGCAGCAAACAGCACCAGCCCATCCGAAAGTAGATCGGAGAGTGAATGCAGACCATCAGCCAACAGCGACTGGGAGTGTCCGATCACGCCAAACAGAATCTTCACTACCGCCAACAGCAGGTTCACCCCGGCGCCGACAAGGGTGGCCCGCTGGGTCACCCGATAGCGCTGTTGTTGCTGCCGTTCCCGACTATCCACCTGGCTGCTCCGCACCACCCACCCGGATCCGCACGATATAGTCATCGCCCTGCTGGCGGGTCTCCACCACCTCGTGGCCGTTTATCCGGCACCAGGCGGGGATGTCGTTCAACACTCCGGGGTCGGTACAGACCACCTCCAGCACGGTTCCCGGCTGCAGGGTTTCGACCCGATCCTGCACCCGGATCACCGGCATTGGACAGAGCAGACGCCGGGCGTCCAGGGTTACCAGCTTCAAATGAACCACTCCTGCGGGATCTCGTGGGGCTGGATCGGCGTGACACTGAGCTGGCGGGTCTCGCCCTGGAGGTCGGTCAGCTCAAGATCGACCAGCTCCGCATCCCGCCCCTGGCTGTAACGCGCCACTAATCGTGCCGCCAGCTCGATCTCGTCCGCGTTGGGCTCTCCGTCGATCAGCGCCAGCGGCCCACCGTGACTGGTGGTCTTGAGGCTGATGAACTGTTTTCGATAGCCCTGCAGAAACTTCGCCTCGCCCTCTTCGCGAGCGATGATCAGCTTGAAGTGCGGCGCCGGGCGCAGATGCCGACCGACCTTGAGCAGCATGATGTCATCCATCTCATACTGCTTGCTGCCTCGCGCCTGCCAGAGATCGGCCAACTTCTTCGAGTACTGCTGATCGGTAAGAAAGCAGCAGCCGCCAGCCGGTTGCGCATAATCTGTCAGGCCAAACGACTCGGCCAGGGCCATCTGCGGCTTGCGGTTGCGGCCGCTGAAGCCATACAGCTTGTCGCGATCGACCCAGCCCTCGCGCTCCGGCAGGGTCTCGGGCAGATTCTTGGCACAGAGCGGGCGCAACAACAGATCCTCGGCACCCGACTCACCCGCTACCACCGGCATGGTGTCCTTACGCTGCGACATCGGCCGTTGGCCGATCACCTCGCCGGTGATGATGAAATCAAAACCACGTGCGCGGATCCACTCAAACGCCTTCCTAACCATGAAGATCTTGCAGTCGAGACAGGGATTGAGATTGGCGCCATAACCGTGCTTCGGGTTGAACAACACCTCTTTATACTCATCCACGATGTCGACGATATGCAGCTTGATCCCCAACTGCTCCGCCACCCAGAGGGCGTTGTTGCGCTTCGGTTTGCGTTGGTCGCGCTTGCGGATCGCATGGGTGTGGCCCTCGACACAGAAGCCGGTGAAGAAGTTGATCCCCTCCACATGGACCCCCTGGGACTGGATCACCTTAGCGGCGAGCAGCGAGTCGAGCCCACCGGAGATCAGGGCGACAGCTTTGCGTGGCTCGGTCATGGTGCTCCTGGCGTTATCAGAAAACGCGCATTATAGGAGATCCAGGCGCTCGGGGCATCCGGTTAGCCAAGCCTCGGGGCGGCCGCTATAATCGGGCGGTTTATTCCGATCAAACAGGACCTTGGACGTGAACCAGGCAGACGACCTCAAACCCGATCTTTCGACCTTTCAGGGGTTGATCTTCGCCCTGCAGGCCTACTGGGCCAAACAGGGCTGCGTGATCCTGCAGCCCTACGACATGGAGATGGGCGCCGGCACCTTCCACACCGCCACCTTCCTCCGCTCGATCGGGCCCGAACCCTGGAATGCCGCCTATGTGCAGCCTTCGCGCCGCCCCACCGACGGGCGCTACGGCGAGAACCCCAACCGGCTGCAACACTACTATCAATATCAGGTGGCGATGAAACCCTCGCCAATGAACATCCAGGAGCTCTATCTGGGTTCTCTCGAGATGCTCGGCATCGACCCCAAGGTGCATGATATCCGCTTCGTTGAAGACAACTGGGAGTCCCCTACCCTAGGTGCCTGGGGTCTCGGCTGGGAGGTCTGGCTGAATGGCATGGAGGTGACCCAGTTCACCTATTTTCAGCAGGTTGGCGGGCTCGATTGCCACCCGGTCACCGGTGAGATCACCTATGGCCTGGAGCGCATTGCAATGTATATCCAGGGAGTGGAGAGCGTCTTCGATCTGGTCTGGACCCATGGTCCGCATGGCCCGGTCACCTATGGTGATGTGTTTCACCAGAATGAGGTCGAACAGTCTGCCTACAACTTCGAACATGCAGATGTCGATTTTCTCTTCGGCTATTTCGATCAGTGTGAGAAGGCGTCCAATAAACTGATCGAGCTCGGCCTGCCACTACCTGCCTACGAACAGGTACTGAAGGCCTCCCATGCCTTCAACCTGCTCGACGCGCGCCACGCCATCTCGGTCACTGAGCGCCAGAGCTACATCCTCAAGGTCCGTGCGTTGTCGCGAGTGGTTGCCAAAGCCTACTACGATGCCCGCGAGAAGCTGGGCTTTCCCATGCTCAACACCGATGCGGAGGTGGCCAATGGCTGAACGAGTCGATCTGCTATTTGAACTCGGCACCGAGGAGCTACCACCGCTGGCACTTAAGCGCCTCTCTGATGCCCTGACCCAGGAGTTTGTTGCAGGACTGAAACGTGCCGGGCTCGCCCATGGCGAGGTGGAGAGCTTCGCTGCACCACGTCGTCTGGCTGCCAGAATCAGCGACTGCGCCAGTCGCCAGGCAGATCGAACCATCGAGCGACGCGGTCCGGCCGTTAAGGCCGCCTTCGATGCGGATGGCAACCCCACCAAGGCTGCTGAGGGCTTTGCCCGTTCGGTCGGTACCACAGTCGATCAGCTGCAACGTCAGAAAAGCGACAAGGGTGAATGGCTCTGCTACCAGCTAAAAGAGACGGGTAAGTCAACCCAGAACCTGCTGCCGGAGATCGCCGAAACTGCCCTCGCCCGCCTGCCGATCCCAAAGCGCATGCGCTGGGGTGCCTCTGAGGCGCAGTTTGTCCGGCCTGTTCACTGGTTGCTGTTCCTGCTCGGCAATGAGGTGGTGCCCTGCACCCTCCTCGAAGCTGAGGCCGACCGGTTTACCTACGGCCACCGTTTTCACCACCCGACCGCCATCGAGATCAACTCACCGGCCGAGTACGCCGACAAGCTGGAGACCACCGGCTATGTGATTGCTGATTTCGCCCGTCGCCAGGAGCAGATTCGCTCCCATGTAGTGCAGACAGCCCAGGCCCTAGGCGGCGTCGCCGACCTGGATGAGGCGCTGCTAGATGAGGTGACGGCTCTCAATGAGTGGCCGGTGCCGATTGCCGGTAGCTTCGAGGAGCGCTTTCTGGAGGTGCCTCACGAAGCGCTGGTTCTGACTATGAAGAAGAACCAGAAGTATTTCCCGCTGTTCGATAGCGAGCAACGCCTGCTTAACCACTTCATCACCATCGCCAATATCGATAGCCCCAAGCCCGAGCTGATCAAAGAGGGCAACGAACGGGTGGTGCGCCCGCGCCTTGCCGACGCCATGTTTTTCTGGCAGCAGGATGGCAAGAGGCGGCTGGAGGATCACCGTGAATCGCTCAAGCGTGTGGTGTTCCAACGAAAGCTCGGCAGCATGGCCGACAAATCGGAACGAGTCGCCGACTTGGCCATCTATATCGCCGAACAGATTGGCGCTGATCAGGAGCTGGTAAAACGCGCCGGACTGTTGAGTCGCTGCGACCTGATGACCGAGATGGTCTACGAGTTCCCGGAGATGCAGGGCATCATGGGACGCTATCAGGCACAGCGAGATGGTGAAGATGCCGAGCTCGCTCAGGCGATGGATGAGTTCTACATGCCACGCTTCTCCGGCGACCAACTGCCGCAAAGCCAGACTGGCATCGCCATCGCACTGGCTGAGCGCATTGACACCCTAGTCGGTATCTTTGGTATTGGCATGAAACCCACCGGAGACAAGGATCCGTTTGCTCTGCGACGTGCCGCGCTCGGTGCGATTCGCATCATGAGTGAACACTCACTTAGCGTAAACCTCCCTGATCTCATCGCTAACTCTGCGGAGTTGCTAGCTGACAAGATCGAGCAAACAGACACCATTGAGCTGGTCTACGACTTCATCATCGAGCGTCTCAAAGGTGTCTGTTTGGAACAGGGCATCAGCAGCGATCAGTTCCAGGCCGTTGCCTCGATCCGGCCAAAAAGTATTGCCGATTTCTATCGTCGACTTGAGGCTGTAAAGGCGTTTCGGGATCTGGACGAATCCGAAGCACTTGCTGCGGCCAACAAGCGCATCCAGAATCTGTTGAAGAAGGTCGATGGCGAGGTTCAAGAACATGTCAACACGCAGCTCCTGGAACAACCTGAGGAGCGAGAATTGAATGACCAGCTCCAGGCGATGAAGCTACGTGTCTCGCCGATGATCGAATCTGCTGATTATCAGGGCACTTTGATGGGGCTGGCTGAGCTGCGCAAACCGGTCGATCGGTTTTTTGATCAGGTGCTGGTAATGGCCGATCAGGCAGATATCCGAAACAATCGGCTGGCACTACTGAAGGGGTTGAGCAATCTGTTTCTCAAGGTCGCCGATGTCTCCATGCTGAGACATAGCTGAGGGTCTAAATCATATGTCTTCACAACCTGACTCCTGGCAGGAGATGATGGCCGCTGTTCAGGCGTTTCATGACAAACATGACTTCAAGAACACCGGTGGCGAAGAGCTTAAATACAGGGTCGCCCTGATGGCGGAGGAGCTGGGTGAGATCTCCTCCTGTGTCACCAAAGGCAAACGAGTTGAGCTGCTGGCTGAAGAGGTGGCTGATCTGCTGATCCTTATAATGGGCACCGGCATCGCCGCCGATTTCGATCTGAATGCCGCCTTCTGGAACAAGATGGAGAAGCTGATGAAGCGGGAGTCGCGAATGGTCAACGGCCATATCCGGGTCTCAGAATTTCGGGATATGGATGGATGAAGTTTGTCATCCTCGACCGTGACGGGGTCATCAACCAGGATTCCGCTGAGTTTGTTAAGGGGCCAGAGGAGTGGATTCCGATTCCTGGTAGCCTGGAGGCGATTGCGCGTTTGAACCATGCGGGCTTCCGGATCTTCATTGCAACCAACCAATCCGGCCTCGCCCGCGGCATGTTTGACATCAACGCCCTCAACTCGATGCATCACAAGTTGCATCAGGAGTTGGAAAAGCACGGCGGCCAGATCGAGGGGATATTTTTCTGTCCCCATGGGCCAGATGACGACTGTGATTGCAGAAAGCCGAAATCGGGTCTCTATCAGCAGATCGCCGATCGCACTCAGCAATCACTGGAAGGCGTTCCGGTGATCGGTGACTCTTTCCGGGATCTGGAGGCGGCATTGGATGTTGCCGCACGCCCTATTCTGGTGCTCACCGGCAAGGGCAAGCGCACTCTGGATGCCCATGCTTCACGCCTCACTGATATCGAGATCTATTCCAATCTTTTTGAAGCCGCAAAGGCGATTATCAACGGTTAATAATCTCCCAATCCTATGACTTTCCTACGTTCCTCCCTCTTTTTCTTGGCATTTGTGCTCAACACGATATTTTTTGCGCTCATTGCAAGCACCTTCATCTGGCTAATTCCCGAGAAAAGTCGCTTCCACATTGATGGGGCTTGGAGCCGCACAAATCTCTTCGCTCTCAAGGTGATTTGCGGTCTCAACTACCGCGTTGAAGGGCTTGAAAATCTGCCGAAGGGCAGCTTCATCGCCTTGGCAAAACATCAATCCACTTGGGAGACCATTGCACTGATACATATTCTTAACCGCCCAGTGGCATGGGTGGTCAAGAAAGAGCTGCTTTCAGTTCCATTTTTTGGGTGGGCTCTACGTGCCTTCAGGGCAATCGCTATCGATCGTAAGTCAGGCCGCAAAGCGGTCGTGCAGATCGTCAAAGAGGGGATAAATCGCCTTGATGCGGGGCTTAGCATCATCATCTTCCCTGAGGGGACACGCGTCGCACCCGGTGAAAAAAAGCGATACGGCATCGGCGGTTCCATCCTTGCCGAGAAGAGCGGCTATCCGGTGGTCCCTATTGCACACAATGCGGGCCAGTTCTGGGCCCGTAGAGGAATTAATAAATATCCAGGTGTCATCGATGTCAGAATTGGTTCTGCCATCAAAACACAGGGCAAAAGCGCCACGGAGATCAATTCCGAAGTCGAAGAGTGGATTGAATCTACTATAGATCGACTTCCCCAGTGTACTCCCAGTCAGTAGATACTCGCTTTTTAGTCACTACTCCGCCTGCATTCAGACATCAAGATTTTCAACCGAGAGTGCATGCGCCTCAATAAACTCTCTTCTAGGTTCAACCTGATCGCCCATCAGGGTAGTAAATACCTCATCTGAAGCAACAACATCTTCAATATTAACCAGCAGAAGACGTCTTGATTCTCGATTCATTGTCGTCTCCCACAACTGTTCGGGATTCATCTCGCCAAGGCCTTTGTAGCGCTGGACATGCTGGCCACGCTTTGCCTCCTCCATCAACCATTCAAGTGCCTGCCGAAAACTACTGATCGGACGTTTTTTCTCGCCCCTTTGAACAAACGCATCGTCATCAAGCAATCCTGATAGTTTTTCACCCAATTCAATAATATTCCTGTATTCAACCGTGGCAAAAAAATCGGCTGGAATAAACTTATCCGTTGATATGCCATGAACTTTTCGTTCAACCAGCAGCCCAGCTTCTCCAGTCCCTGTCTCCGATTCGTTTAACCACTTCAGCTCGCAGGATTCAGAGATACCGAGATCACTGTTAAGCATAGGCAATAGATCGGCCAACCAGCCATCCATTGCCTCTTGGTTTTCAACTAACGATGCATCAAGTCTTCGAACGTAGATGAGCTTTTCCAACAATTCTTCGTCATAGCGTCGAGACAATCGATCTATAGTCGACTTAACAACCAGATAGGACTGACACAACTCTTCCAATGCACTTCCACTTAGTGGAGGTGCATCAGCTGTGACATAGATCGCCGAATTCTCAAGCGCGGTTTGCAAAAAATAGCTATTGAGGTCAGATTCATCTTTCAGATATTGCTCTTGTTTTCCTTTTTTTATCTTGAATAGCGGAGGCTGAGCGATATAAATATGGCCACGTTCGATTAATTCAGGCATTTGCCTGTAAAAGAAGGTCAATAACAGTGTGCGGATATGAGCGCCATCAACATCAGCATCGGTCATAATGATCACACGGTGGTAACGTAATTTATCTGGATTAAACTCTTCTCTCCCAATTCCACACCCAAGCGCGGTGATCAAGGTACCCACTTCTGCTGAGGACAGCATTTTGTCGAAACGGGCCTTCTCGACATTCAATATCTTACCTTTAAGTGGAAGTATTGCCTGATATCTGCGATCCCTACCCTGTTTGGCCGATCCTCCTGCAGAATCACCCTCAACCAAATATAGTTCTGACTGAGCTGGATCTTTTTCCTGACAATCAGCAAGCTTTCCAGGAAGTCCTGCAATATCTAAGACACCCTTGCGGCGTGTCATCTCCCGCGCCTTCCGCGCTGCCTCTCTAGCCCTGGCAGCTTCCACCATCTTCCCAACAATTACCTTTGCATCAGATGGATTTTCAAGCAGAAATTCATTCAAATATTCAGTCACCACCCCTTCTACAATCGCTTTAACCTCAGATGAAACTAATTTATCTTTCGTCTGAGATGAAAACTTTGGATCAGGCACTTTAACTGATAGAACTGCTGTCAAGCCTTCCCTTGCGTCATCTCCAGATGTATTTACTTTATGTTTTTTCAGGACGCCTTCTTTCTCAATGTATTGATTAAGCGTTCTTGTCAGCGCTGCTCTAAATCCCGCAAGGTGACTACCACCATCTCGTTGAGGAATATTATTCGTGTAGCAAAAAATATTTTCCTGATAAGACTCATTCCACTGCAGCGCCACTTCAACACCAACATCATTCTTATCAGTTGAAAAGTGGAATACTTTCTTATGAATCGGTGTTTTATTTCTATTGAGGTGTTCAACAAAAGCTAGAATGCCGCCCTTGTACTCAAAAACATCCTCTTTTCCAGACGATTCCTCACGTAGAATGATGCGCGCTCCTGAATTCAGGAATGACAATTCTCGCAACCGCTTTGCAAGGATATCGTAATGAAATTCAATATTTGAGAACGTTTCTTTTGCTGGCTTAAAGCAAACCGTAGTTCCTGTTTTTTCTGTATCCCCAATTGACTTAAGTGGGAACACAGGTTCACCACGAGAATATTCTTGTTGCCAGACTTTTCCTTGGCGTTTAATTGTAAGTACTAACGAATCTGAAAGGGCATTAACCACTGATATCCCAACGCCATGCAGCCCGCCAGAAACCTTATAAGAATTATCATCGAATTTTCCACCAGCATGCAGAACCGTCATTATCACTTCTGCTGCCGAGCGATTTTCCTCTAGGTGAATATCTACAGGAATTCCTCTCCCATTATCTGAGACACTCACAGACTGATCAGAGTGGATTACTACTTTGATCTCATCACAATAACCAGCAAGTACCTCATCAATTGAGTTATCCACAACCTCGAACACCATATGATGAAGCCCTGTCCCGTCGTCAGTATCTCCAATATACATTCCCGGACGCTTGCGAACGGCATCCAAGCCTTTAAGAACTTTAATATTTGACGAACCGTAGGACATTAGAAAATAACCCCATTCAATTAATTGAAAAACCGAATAAAAGCACTCGAGTTATGATGGGCATTTAGACCTTTTTTACCAATACAAACTACTACTTCGTTCCAAACACATCTTACATTTCAGCGCGCTTAGACACGCCTAGCGAGCCCCGCCCATGAGCAAGGCGGCGTTGCGGCCTCTTGGAGAGGGCACAGCATTTATTACCGACCGCGCCTGCACCCCAAGGGGACTTCTTCGGGACGCCTTGGCTTATGGGTGGGACGCTAAAACGTAAGATATGTCTGGGACGGAGCGCCAGTACTTAAGTTTAGACATTTTACGACAAAACACATTAGTAATCCCCCATTTATTGCGCAGATCAGAAATGGAGCCTAACCGTGAGGGCTAACTTCTAGCTCAATACGCTCTCTGCTAGGCGGCCCGCACACCGCTGGTGGTGCTGCGCTGTCGCGTAGCATCTACACAAATTGGCTAACATCAAGACAGGTTAAAAAACGGTCATTTTATTTCAAAACAACAGATTATGGGGAATTCGATAAGAGTATGCTTTATCGCTCATGGTTATTAGTCGACGGTTGATTCGCCGCAAATACCCAATCTTCAGCACTAAACAGCCACCGGTCAAGGCCGGAGGATTTGGATTATGGACTAAAAGTACGGATTCGCGTCGACTGAACGATGTGTCTAGTCGGGCCCGGCCCATCCGGAAATTATCGTTAGAATTCGGCTCAAAATGATGCTCCAAATACTCCTGGATCAATTCTTCGATCATATGCCTGGCCGTAGCACAGAAGTATTCCCTCGCCCAAAATACCTTCCCCAGCATCGTTTCTTTAAATAGGAAAACTCTTCAGACGTTCGTTCCTTGATGCGCCTTATAATTTCGCCCGCGCAAGATTCGGCAGTACGCTCGCCAATATATGGGCATGGCCTTTACTCACCACCCCACGCACGATGCAAATCGCAAAAGTCTCGCAAGTCTAACGCACCAACCCCCGCACCCATTCCGCTACTCCCCATGCAGTGTCTTGTAACAATACTTTAGGCTCTTTCTTGGATTGTATGGGTACCTGTTCAGCATAAGCTTGGCCTCGTAAAGGGGGACGCAAGTAGATGGCCGAGCTTTCCGGCAATCAGGTAAGCTATCGTGATCAGGCTCCGGGAGGTCCCGTAACCTCTGGCTCTCGCCTTGGCGGCCTAAATCAGCGAGTTGATTTCTTCCACACATCCATTGCTCAGGTGCGATGTAGCCCCATTGAGGATGCCGGAGAGGTGCACCTTGATAGTGGTCGCCAGGTTTCATCATCTGGGGAACCCGGCACCGACGTGCCCAGCTGTACCAATTCATGAGCATTCTATTGGCATCGTCGAGCGTCAGCAGGGTAGAGAGGATTTCACGCAACGCCTCTTTGACCTCTTCCCACCTGACTTCAATGACAGCCTTGTTGGCTAGCCGAACAATGTGAAAGCGATCAATGGTCAGTTCAGCGTTGGGCAGATAGGTGCCGGTACCCTTGATAAAGGCTTTTGGTATATCGGAGCAGGCGGCAATGATCGTGTCGGATCACCTTTATGGGTCTTCAGTGAAACACTCGACGCTTTTGTGGTCGCACTCCCTCACAGGCATGCAGCAGGCGTCCAGCCCTCAAGTCGTGAAACTGGGTAATATAGTTGTGCCCACATCTGGAGACGGTCTCATCGACATCAACGGCCTTCATCTCGCTGAAAACCTCCTAGCTGTGGGCACCATCTACAGAGTGAGGTCGCAATAGCCCATAAACTCCAAGGCAAACAGCAAGATTTCAATGGAGGACACTTCTGTGTATGGGCTCGTGGATACTTTGCCTCAACGGCGCATCTGGGTGAAATGATGGTAAGAAAACACCTCCGCCATCGAAAAAAATGGGCGTCGAGACCCATTGAAACTCGATATTGCACCCAAGGTGCTCACATCGAGCCCTTTGAGGCGCTTCCGAATATACCTCTGGCTCGGATGGCTTTCACTAAATCGTGGGGATCGCCAAGAAGCTGGGCCCTATCTAGCGATTCTAAATATATTCGAAAAGACTTTAGCTGTACTTACTGTTCCACGTGAAACATTGCAGGATTTTAGCTTCGGTCTATTCATTACTGCCTGAGCAACGCAAAGAACGGCCGTGGCCCATGGATTTGAGTGGGGCGCTAAGTGGATGAACTGTTTCCTATATGCGAGGGTATGGCGGCGGTTGGTTCGTTAAGGCCAATTTCTGTTTTATTGTTATACCATCAAAGCCCGTGTTCGAGCACTCATGATTGCAGGTCCACAACCAGCGGTCGCAAAATTTTTAACCTCAGCAATGGCCCAAACAACATTGGACCAACCAATCATAGCCACCGTTCAGTTTAGCGTTCTGTGTACACATTTTACTGCGGCCTGCCGGGCGAGAATGCATTCCAAACGGATGCGGCATTTCTCAACCAAAATCAGTAGCGCCGACGCCGCTGATGTGTTCCGGCCCATAGTACAAATGGAACCATGAATGTAATTATTCAGCCCATCCTCTCAGGGTCGCCTACATAAATCCCTATTCAACTTCATGTAGTCTGGATTTCCCCTGGAAAAGCAGCACCAGTGCTTGTGTAGCAGTCATGCCCTGCTTGCGCTAAGTTGACAGATAACTTCGAACCCGACAAAAGATCTTTGTCCCCTCCATGAATCGCAAACAACCAGAGATCTTTTGCTGTACGTATGCCATGCCGGATTCTTTTCAACTTGATTGTCGATAAAGAGAACGGTCTCTACCTCCATGAAGTCCGGGAGATCTTGCTCGAAGCCTCGTAATCGCTCTAGCAAGTTTCTGGCTTTTGTCGTTTGAGCCTGCCACATTTGTCTTTTCGCGGGCTTTCACCAAACAATGGACGTTCAGCCTCTGCTTTTCAAGTGGATTTCAATATCGCTGGCACCATATTTCGTGCCTTATTAGATAATAACCGACCACCGTCATCCTCTACCGCTATTCTTATATTGGTCAGATCCTTGGCCCACTTCTGCTGATCTTGACCCAAGTCCCTCGCAAGTTCACGGAGGTGATGGGCACTACACAGGGCATGGATGCATTCTTACGGTAGTAGGACTTGGCCATCATCCATTGTGGAAATGCAGATTTTTTCTCCTGCAAAATCTGTCCAGTGATCATGCGCAACACGCCATTGAACACTGGCAGGAAGCCCATCTCATCCATGGCCGCGGTGCCACACTTTGCATTGGGATAACCTCTCTGTGTCAGGATAGTTTTCCCCTCCCCGTGATGAGGCAATGAGAACAGACAAAGGCGGAAAGAGGAGCAAATTCCTGATTGCTCAGAAGAACGTATAGCTTCGTTAATGCGTAAATTATTGTCGACGAGCAACCGCTCCATGTCGGAGGTAGCCAAAGAAGAAGGGATTTCAGAACCGAGACTATACAATTGGCGAAAGCAGCCAAAGAACGAGGTGTACCAGTGCCAGGCAGCGAAAAACCGACAGAAGCGTGGTCACCAGAGGCAAAGTTGGCGCAGCAGTAGAGACCACCTCAACGATTGAGCCGGAGCTTAGTGGATATTGTCGCAGCAAAGTGCCCTACCCTGAGCAGATAAGGCGTTGGAAAAAAGCCGGTCTGCAAGATTCTTGCTCAGCTGGGAAACAGCGGCAGCAGAGACAGCGTGAGGCGAAGCGGGACAAGCAGCGCATCAAGACACTCGAACGGGATCTTAGACGCAAGGAGAAGGACCTGGCTAAAACGGCAGCATTATTGCTGCTGCTAGAAAAGCTGGATGTCCTCTTCGAGGACACGAGGCCGAGTGACATCGTACCCAAAGCGGCGCAACTGCTGGGGTGGGTCGACGAAGCAGTGGATGCGAGTGCCCGAAAGCTCGGGAATCCCCCCGAAAACCAGCAGTGCTCAGAAGTGGAATTTTCTCATAATGTAACGACCGGAGATTCCACATGAAAAAGTCCCGATACACCGACAGTCAGATCATCAGCATCCTCAAGCAAGCGGAGGCCGGTACGCCCGTGCCGGAGTTGTGCCGCGAGCACGGCATGAGCAGCGCCACATTCTACAAGTGGCGAGCCAAATACGGCGGCATGGACGCCTCGATGGCAGCGTGCCTCAAGGAATTGGAAGAGGAAAATCGACGCCTGAAGAAGATGTGCACCGAGGAGTGCCTGAAATCGGAGATCCGCAAGGAAGCGCTCGAGGGAAAGTGGTAAGGCCATCTCATCGCCGTGAGATGGCCAAGAAATCGGTGGCAGAACGCGGGCTGAGCATTCGCCTGGCCTGCGAGACCTTCGGCATCAGTGAGACCTGCTATCGCTACGAGCCGAAGTTGTCTAAAGAGAACGAACAGATCGCCGACTGGCTGGTCCGCCTGACGCACAACCAGCGCAACTGGGGTTTTGGCCTGTGCTTTCTGTACTTGCGCAATGTGAAGGGCTATGCCTGGAACCACAAGCGCGTATATCGCATCTATTGCGAGCTGGAACTGAACCTGCGAATCAAGCTGAAGAAGCGCCTGGTGCGCGAGAAACCCGAACCGTTGGCGGTGCCCGAGGCGATCAATCATGTCTGGTCGATGGACTTCATGCACGACAGCCTCGAAGACGGCCGCCCTTACCGCCTATTCAACGTCATCGACGACTTCAACCGGGAGGGTCTGGGTATCGAGGTGGATTTCTCACTGCTTGCTGAGCGCGTGATGCGGACACTGGAACAGATTATCGAATGGCGTGACAAGCCCGAGGCGCTACGTTGTGACAACGGCCCAGAATACATCAGTGCCTCCCTGGCCTGCTGGGCTGAGCAACGCGGCATTCGTCTTGACTACATTCAGCCAGGCAAGCCGCAGCAGAATGCCTATATCGAGCGTTACAACCGCACAGTACGCTACGATTGGCTTGGTCAATACCTGTTCGAGCCGATCACCAAAGTGCAGGAATTTGCCACTCGCTGGCTTTGGCACTATAACCATGAGCGGCCCAATATGGGCTTGGGAGGTATCACGCCAAAACAGAAGTTGGCCCTCGCGGCCTGATTTCCACTTCTGGCTTCAGCTAGAAATGGGGGGATTACCCCGTGAGCACAGCATGAGTAGCACCATCTCCTACAAATAGCGTTTGAAATACGGTGGTATGGATGCCTCCATGATGTCCCGATTGAAAGCACTGGAAGAGAAGAACCGGCGTTTGAAGAAGATGTATGCCGAGGAGCGGCTCAAGGCGGAGATTGTCCAGAAAGCACTGGCAAAAAGTGGTGAAGCCATCTCGTCGGCGTGAGATGGCGAAGAAAATCGTGACGGAACGCCCGTCAGTGCACGCCAGGCCTACACCGCCTTCACGATCAGAGAGACATGCTACCGTTATCAACTGAAGCTGTCCGATGAGAACGCCAAGATTGCGGATTGGCTGATACGTCTGACCCATAATCAGCGAAATTGGGGCTTTGGTTTGTGTTTCCTATATCTACGCAACGTCAAAGGCTTTAGCTGAAACCACAAGCAAGTGTACCGCTTTACCGTGAGCTGGAACTGGAGCTGAATTTACGAATCAAGCCAAAGAAACGAATCGTGCGTGAGAAACCGGAACCACTGGTAGTACCAACAATGATCAACAGTATTTGGTCGATGGATTTCATGCACGACTAGCTCGCGCACGGTCGAAGCTTTTGGTTGTTCAATGTAATTAATGACTTCAACCGGGAAAGACTGGGCATTGAGGTGGATTTCTCATTGCCAGCCGGACGCGTGATCCGAGCCTTGGAGCATATCATCGAGTGGCGCGGCCGAGCAGCGGCCAGCCGCTGCAACAACGGGCCAGAATACATCAGCGGCGCCCTACAGGCGTGGACTGAAAAGCGAGGCATCTGTCTTGACTACATACAACCGGGTAACCCGCAACAAAATGCAGACATTGGGCGTTACAATAGAACAGTGCGTTATAATTGGCTGAATCAATATCTATTTGGCAGCATGACTGACGTCCAGGATTTTGCGACCCGCTGGTTATGGACCTACAATCATGAGCGGCCGAATATTGCCTTGTGTGGCATCACCCCAAAACAGAAATTGGCCTTGTTAGCCTAACCTTTACTTTTAAAACCAGCTAAAAATAGTGGGATTACCAAATCAGGTATATACTTAGTCCAAGGCGAAGCATCAGGGGCGTTGGCCTGAACACACAGGAACTTAGCACATATCGACTCTGTTTCGCTGAATCCCGTGCAACGCTGATCGACGGATAAAACAAGCAGCGTATTGAAAAGACGGAAACTAGCTTGAAAAATACCGCTTTTGCTTTCTACCGCTGAAAATTAACCGGACAGCAGCGATAAATACTATATTCTCATCGGCATTATGACGTATTTATTATCTGGATTTTCCGCCCCATATATTAGGATACTGCTATCTTTATTTTTAAATTCAATAGTAATGTTAGATTCAGTTATTGCATTTAAAACATCTAACAGATAGGTTACATTTAAACCGATGTTTAATTCCTTTCCGGAATAATCAAGGTCTATTTCAATTTTTGCTTCTTCTTGTTCAGGATTATTAGCTATTATTTGAACACGATCCTCCTTTATCTCTAATTTTATCCCTTTATACTTTTCATTAGAAAGAATCGATGCTCGCCGTAGTGATTGCTTTAATTCAGACTTATCCATTACAAGTTTATTTTCATTATTTTTTGGTATAACTTTTTCATAGTCAGGAAATATGCCATCAATTAATTTTGATGTGAATATTGTTCTATACAAATGGACACGAATATAATTCGATGAGACTTCAAATCGAATAATATTTTCTGATTCATCGAGTAACCGATACAATTCAATAATTGCTTTTCTTGGGATAATTAATTGTGTTTTAAGTTCATTATTTTCAATAGCCTTTATTTGACTAAAGGCCAATCGATGCCCATCTGTTGCAACAGTTTTTATAAATCCATTATTGATTTCTAGCAGAAGACCATTTAGATAATACCGTACATCTTGTTGTGCCATTGCAAACTGCGTATTTGCGATAAGTTTTCTTAATATGCCTTGTTGGACTTCAAAGGAAATATTACTTGATGAAGATTGTATCGATGGATAATCATTCGCTGGCAACAAACTTAATGAAAATCTGTTGTTACCTGTAGAGATATTTACCCTATCATTCTTTTCCTCAATATTTAAACTTGAACCATCTGGTAAAGATTTACATATGCTTAGTAGCTTTAGGGCCGGTATAGTGAATTCAAATTCATCACTGCAGTCGATATCTAAATAAGTACGCATTTCAATCTCTAGATCAGTTGCGGTCATGATCAACTGATTATGCTTTGCTTGAAATAATACATTTGCAAGGATTGGAAGCGTTTGCCTCTTTTCCACAACCCCAGTAATTTTTTGAAGTGGAAGAAGTAGATGTTCTCGATTGATTTGTAGCTTCATTTTTATACTCATATTGATGCCTAAATAATTAATTATTAGGTAGATGGTACGTGGGATTGCTTTATAAGTAATTGTTTTACCTGTTTTTCTACCTGCTAATTTTGGAAATGGTTATGAGTTAGCATGCTTTTGTCGATAAATTATGGGCATTTTCCGATATTTTATCTTCCTAGAACCTTTCCACATTAACTTGAAAGAGTTCTTAAGAGATTAGAGTAATCCTCAGCAATTCTTGGATCACTATCACGCAACTCATTTATTTTTTTATTTGCATGTATAACTGTTGTATGATCGCGCCCGCCGAATGCAGACCCTATCTCCGGGAGACTATGGTTTGTAAGTTCTTTTGCTAATGTCATTGCAATTTGGCGTGGCCGGGCAATTGAACGACTTCGTTTTGCAGAAAGTAAATCTGAGGTCCGGATTTGAAAATATTCACATACCGTTTTTTGAATGTTTTCGATAGTTACTTGTTTAGCTTGTGCCGCAAGCATATCTCGGAGTGCGTTTTTCGAGAACTCAATACTTATTTCTTTCCCTGTAAAAGTTGAATTTGCTACAACTCTTCGCAATGCTCCTTCTAATTCACGGATGTTTGAGCGAATCTTCTTGCCAATAAAAAATGCAACTTCGTCCCCGAGTTCTACATTTAACTGTAAGGCTTTACTCTTAAGTATAGCGACCCTTGTTTCAAGATCTGGCGGTTCGATTGCGACTGTCAGCCCCCAACCAAACCTAGATTTAAGGCGCTCTTCCAATCCTTTAACTTCTTTTGGAAAACGGTCACTAGAAAGAATTATTTGTTGTTGGGATTCAAAAAGTGCATTAAATGTATGAAAAAATTCCTCTTGTGACCTCTCTTTACCGGCAAAGAACTGGATATCATCAATCAGTAGCGCATTTACTGACCGATATCTTTTTTTAAATTCATCTATCTTATTGTGCTGAAGAGCTCTAACCATATCAGCGACAAATCGTTCAGAGTGAAGATATAGGACCTTAGCATTAGGATTTTCAGAGAGGATAGCGTTACCAACCGCATGCATCAAATGGGTTTTTCCCAGGCCTACACCTCCATATATAAAAAGAGGGTTATATGCTTTTCCAGGATTAGAGGCAATCTGCATGGACGCAGCACGAGCAAGTTGATTCGATTTTCCCTCAACAAAAGATTCAAATGTAAAGCTGCGATTTAGATTTGATTCGATTGTAGATACAGACTCTAGCTTGTCGCTTCTTTCGATGGTGGCTTGTTTTTTTACAGATCTATCAGGTAATTGGGTAGGTTTTTTTCTAGTGCCAATTATGATTTCAACTGTTGGACGCTCATCCTCGCATATTTCATCAAGGTAACTGTTGATGATCTTAATGTAGTGATTACGTACCCAATCGAGCACAAAAGTATTCGGTGCTAGCAATCTGATTTTTGTGGTGTTTTCTTCTGCTTGTAGAGGACGAATCCAAGTGTTGAACTGTTGGGCAGGAAGTTTTCTTTCGAGATGATGGAGGCATTGTTGCCAAAGATCCACGTTGTAGCTCCGAAATGTACAGCCGATGATGTAGTGACTTAGGTTGTTCTTGTATTTCAGTACGTTACATCGTTGGCAGAAAGATGTTCTTTGAAGTATACCGTAGATTTTTAACCACAGATACAGAAGTTATCCACAGTTTAGTCATAATTCAGTCATTGGAGCATGGATTTCACCTTGACAACTGCGCCCAATGCCATGTAGGCTGCGCCTCTTTTTTCTCTGCTCGTTGTGGGTGGAGGCCCAAATAATTAACGCTGGAACAGTGTGATGAAACGTACATTTCAACCTAGCAACCTGAAACGCGTCCGTACCCATGGTTTTCGTACGCGGATGGCTACGCAAAACGGTCGTAAAGTGATAAAGGCTCGTCGCTCCAAGGGACGTGCTCGTCTTATCCCTTGAAGCAGATTCAGCTTCGTCGACTGTTTTGTTGGCGCTGCCACGCAATTGCAGACTGCTAAAGCCCGGTGATTTTCGCCGGGTTTTTAGTAGTGGCAAAAGATCTGCAGACGTCTATTTTACCGTCCTTGCAAGGAATAACAGCTTGGGGCATGCACGGCTTGGCTTAGCGATTTCAAAGAAGAGATGTCGTCGTGCAGTTGACAGAAACCATCTAAAGCGGCTTATAAGAGAGAGTTTTCGGGAGAGTCAGGCTCTCTTATCGGGTATGGATATCGTTGTACTTAACAAGCGCTTCATACCAGAGACAAGGAATCGCCGCTATTTTGTGTCACTTTCGAAGCACTGGCGAGTATTAATAGAGAAATGCGGTCAATCATCACCATTCTGATTCGCATCTACCAAGTTGCTTTAAGTCCGTTTCTCGGCAATCATTGTCGTTTTTACCCTAGTTGCTCCTCATACGCCGTTGAAGCTGTGCAAAAACATGGCACCTTGCACGGTTTATGGCTCTCTATTAAGCGGATATCACGATGCCATCCTTGGCATGAAGGTGGTGTCGATCCCGTTCCTGAATCAGTTAATAAGAAGTTCCATGGATAACAAAAGACTTTTCCTGTCTTTCATTGCTGCGTTTTTGGGATTGATGATCTATCAGGCCTGGATGGATGATTATGGGGCAAAACCTGCCGTAGAATCGAGTCCACGCACCACAGAATCGGTACCCCCAGCCACCTTGGACGATTCTGGAGTTCCCACTGCATCAGTAAAAGCCGAATTATCTGCGACAATATCGAGCAATGATCAGACTGGATCAACAGTGGCAGATATTGTCTATGTAGAGACTGATCTTGTTAAAGCGGAAATCTCAACACGTGGCGGGACAATTCAACGGTTAGAGCTACTCGATTATGCAGTAGACAACAAAAAACCCGATGTGAAGGTTCAACTCTTCTCGCCCACAGCGGATACCTTCTATATAGCCCAGTCCGGCCTGCTCGGTGTTAACCCTGAAAGCGCGCCGAATCACGATGCTATTTATAAGATCGACCAGCAATCCTTCAAGTTAACTGAGGGAGAAGATGAGCTAAAGGTTTCCATGCTCTGGAGTGGTCCGAACGGCATTACCGTAAAGAAGGAGTTTATCTTTCATCGTGGAAGCTATCTTATTGATGTTAGGCATCAGGTGATAAATGGTGGAGAGGAGTCCTGGACAGCCAGGGACTACTCGCAACTGCAACGCACTGAGCCGACGGAAGGCAGCAGATTTACCACCTACAGCTATACTGGCGGTGTTTATTACACGATTGATGACAAATACAGCAAGATCACTTTTGAGGAAATGGCTGAAAAGAGCCTCAACCTAGACTCAGCAGAAAGCTGGACTGCGATGATTCAGCACTATTTCGTTAGTGCATGGATCCCACCGGCGGAACAAGTCGAGCACTTCTATAGTAATAGCTTGCCCGGCGGACGCTATCTACTCGGAAGCTATTCGCCTTCCATAACTGTTGCTGCGGGAGAGACTCGGTCATTTGACAGAAAACTGTTTGTCGGTCCCAAACTTCAGGATGTGCTGGAGCCCATCGCAAAAGGCTTGGAACTAACGGTCGACTACGGTTGGTTGACAGTGATCGCCGTACCGATTCACTGGGTGCTGAAGCAGATCCACCAGGTGGTGGGTAACTGGGGCTGGGCGATAATTATTCTAACTATCCTTATCAAGGCGATCTTCTACAAACTTTCAGAGACCAGCTACAAATCGATGGCGAATATGCGCAAGTTGACGCCGCGATTGCAGGCCCTGAAGGACCGCTACGGTGATGACAAGCAGCGCCTCAACCAGGCAATGATGGACCTCTACAAGACAGAGAAGGTCAATCCACTAGGAGGCTGTCTGCCTATCGTAGTGCAGATCCCTGTGTTTATCGCCCTCTACTGGGTACTGCTGGAGAGTGTCGAGATGCGCCACGCACCCTTCATGCTGTGGATCGATAACCTCTCAGTCAAAGACCCCTACTTCGTGCTGCCGCTGATCATGGGTGTCTCCATGTTCATCCAGCAGAAACTCAACCCGGCGCCACCTGACCCGATGCAGGCGAAAATTATGATGAGCCTGCCTTTCATCTTCACCATCTTTTTTGCCTTCTTCCCGGCCGGACTGGTGCTCTACTGGGTGGTGAACAACATTGTCTCGATCACCCAGCAGTGGTACATCACACGCAAGATCGAACAGGGCGGAAGTTAACTCGTCCGGTTGCATCATCATAATGCAACCGCGAGACACCATTGCAGCGGTTGCCACCCCACCCGGTAGTGGTGGGGTCGGCATCGTGCGCGTCTCAGGAGCAGACTGCAAACGGGTTGCCGAGACCCTGGCAGAAAAACTGCCGCAACCTCGTCTTGCCAGCTACCGTTCCTTCCGTGATCAGGATGGCTCGGTAATCGATACCGGCATCCTGCTCTATTTTCCCGCCCCCCACTCCTTCACTGGCGAGGATGTGCTTGAGTTTCAGGCCCACGGCGGTGCGGTGATCCTCGACCTGCTGCTGCAGCGCATCCTCAATCTAGGCATACGCACGGCACGCGCTGGTGAGTTTACCGAGCGCGCCTTTCTCAATGGAAAGATCGATCTGGCCCAGGCTGAGGCAGTGGCCGACCTGATCGAAGCACGTACTGTATCGGCCGCACGGCTGGCAGGCCGCACCCTGCAGGGTGTCTTCTCTGAGCGTGTCCACACCTTAGTGGAACAACTGATCGAACTACGCATCTATGTCGAATCGGCCATCGACTTCCCGGAAGAGGAGATCGATTTTCTCTCCGATGGCCGGGTTGCAAACGATCTCAAAACCCTCACCGAGCAGCTGGCGCAGTTAATCCAGTCGGCCAATACTGGACGCCTGCTGCGAGACGGCATGACCCTGGTGATCGCCGGCCGCCCCAACGCTGGTAAATCGAGTCTACTGAACCAGTTGTCGGGGGAAGAGCGGGCAATCGTCACCGATATTCCGGGTACCACCCGTGACCTCCTACGTGAACAGATCCAGATCGATGGCCTGCCGCTCCACATCATCGACACCGCAGGCATCCGCGACAGTGAAGATCCGGTAGAGATCGAAGGCATTCGCCGCGCCCGTCAGGAGATCGAGCAGGCTGACCGGATCCTCTGGATCTTTGACCATCAGACCGACCCTCAACATCTTGAGCTCGACCGCGCTACCCTACCAGCCGGCGTACCGCTGACCCTGGTACGCAACAAAATCGATCTAGCAGAACTCGCTCCATCGATAAAGAGCAGTGATGGAATCACCGAACTGGCACTCTCAGCAAAAAGTGGTGCCGGTATGGAGCTACTCCGGCAACATCTGAAGCAGAGTGTCGGATTTGGCGAATCGAGTGAGGGTGAGTTCATGGCGCGGCGCCGTCACCTGGATGCACTGCAGCGCGCCGCCACAGCCTTGGAGCGGGGCAACCAGCAGTTCAAGCAATTTACCGCTGGAGAGATCCTCGCCGAAGAGCTGCGTCAGGCCCAGCAGGCATTGAACGAGATCACCGGTGAATTTTGTGCCGACGACCTGTTGGGTCGGATCTTTTCCAGCTTCTGCATCGGCAAATAATCAGCGCTCGCGGCCTGGATGGAAACGCCGCACCTGCTGGAAAAAGCGTGCGTTTGAAGTGTCTCGCGTATGCGGTTGATAGCGCAAAGCGATGTAGAGACGGATTATCTCCATCGTCTGGGTGGCCAACTCCGGTCGCTGTTGGGCAATCCGTTTCGCAAGATCGAGCGGTCCCTCATGGCGCAGTCGATGGATACCCACACGCTGAAGCTTTCTACAGAAACGCTGATAAGCTTTCAGCACAGGGTCGCTGCCAGCACGGCCCCGGCTGATAATGAACAGCGCAAGTATCACCAACACAATTGCCATCACAGCAAGCAGCAGCTGCATCCACTGGCGCATGCCCCTGAGCTCAAAGCCCAGAGAACGCATCAGATTGAACTGACGCGCGCGACTGTAGCCCACCACCCAGCGTCGCCAGCCCATGTTAGCCGCGTCCAACGCCAGCACCAGCCGGTTGCCCAACTGGCCTAGCAGACTCTGTTCAGAGATACGAAATAACACCGGTTCGCCAATACCCCGCCTGGCGGTTGAGATAGAGCTGAGGAGACGCTCCGGAGCAACCGCTGTGGTTGGATCGATCCGCACCCAACCACTATCCGCCAGCCAGACCTCTACCCAGGCGTGGGCGTCGGACTGACGCAGGATCAGATAGTTGCCGACCGGATTGTACTCCCCACCGAGATAGCCGATTACCAGCCGGCTCGGTATCCCCGCGATGCGCATCAGTAGAGCGAAGCTACTGGCGTAGTGTTCACAAAATCCCTGGCGTCCCTCAAACAGAAACTGATCCGTAGGGTTTTGTCCGTAGAGGGGTGGATTGAGAGTGTAGACAAAGGGCCTGCTGTGGAAGAATTCGAGGGCCGCAGCAATTAGCTGTCGATCATCCCCACCCAGCTTTCGCCAGTCTGCCACCAGCTGTGACATGCGCGGAGTGATGTTGTCGGGCTGTTGCAGCGCCCGTGCGAGCTGATGTTCTTTCAACGGGGAGGTTTTGTAGTCGAGATAGGAGCTAAGGCGATAGTTGATCTCTCGATCGACTGCTTTATCAGCAACCAGCTGAAATGTCTCGGTTAGGCGTGCACCGCTGGGGGCGAGTGCAGGGAGGTCGAGAGCAAACAGCCACTTGCGATAGTGGGGCTCGACAAACACCTCGTAATCGATGGCTGGGGCCAGGGGCTGAATAACACCCTTGGCGAGGGGGCGATGCTTGCTCTGTTGATTGTGCCAGCTGATCCCATCGCTATCCCAGAGCACCAACGCCCGCCAGTAGCGCGACTCGGCGGCGGGCAGTTGACCGTCGAAGTGGGCCCGAAAGGCGATTGCCTGGGACTGACTCAGGCGGCTGACACTACCGGGGCTAACATGCTCATCGAGCCCGGTTACACCGCCCGATTTATCGACAAAGAACTGCCACAAGGGGGTGCTGACGCGAGGGAAGAGCAGAAATAGAAACAGCGCCAGCGGTAGCGCCTGCAAGGCAAGCCGCAGCGTAGTACGGACAATCTGCCAGATATCCTCACCCTGCTGTAACCGGTTGCTCAGATTCAGGATCGCAATCAGCCCCAACATCAACAGAAACAGGTAGGCGGCGAGCAGAAAGCTCTGATCGTAGATGAACTGAGTAATGATGACAAAAAAGCTGATATAGACTGCCACATAGATGTCCCTGCCCTGTTTCATCTCCATCAGCTTCAAGCCAAGCATCACACAGAGCAGTGCAACCCCAGCCTCCCGACCGAGCAGAGTTTGATAGTTGCTGTAGACCAGCCAGGTTCCAAAGATGGTGATAATCAACAGCAGGGAGCGCCCAGGCTGCAGCCTGGCGTAGGAGTGCGCAGCGAAACGCCACAGCACGATGACGATAAAAAAGAGGCTGACAGCCACCTCCATATGGCGTGCATGGGGCAGTGCACTGAGTGTGGAGAGCAGCAGCAGCGCCAGCAGACTGCGTGAGCCAATCACCCGCTGCAGGGGTTGAGAGCGAATCATCCTGGAAAATCTGCCAGTGCGGTGAGACAGCGCTGCAGCTGCTGCTCACCCCGCCCTATCGGCGAGTAAAAGCCGGGCAGGCACAAACCGTAGTTGAGCTGGCGCTTTTCGCACCATAGAAGATAGCGAGTCAGCAGGCTGAGGCGTGCCTCGATATCCATCGCCTCAAGCCGATCCCAGTCAAACAGGTAGTCACCACCCCCCTGGCTGCCAGCAAAGCGTTTGCTCTGCATCCCCTTATCACGCGCATGCACCTTCCAGTCGATGCGGGCGGGCGGGTCGCCAGGCTGATAGCGTCGGTGTCCGATGAAGTCATCAACCCCCTGCCCCTGTGGGCCCCTGCCCTCTCGTTTCAGCAGATGCAGAGCGGATGGTTCACCCTGCCCGGCGGGCTTCGGGTAGACGATACAGCCTGCATCGAGCGACAGATAACACCAGGCATAGAAGAGTCCGAGTGGATAGAGGCTAGAGAGAGTCAGCTCGGGCAGCTTGAGCCGACCGCGCTTCGGCGCCGGCAGATCAATTGCATAGGTGTAGTCGCTGGCAGCATCGATAGTAGCGGCCTGCTGTGCCCCCAATTTGAGACCCAGGCTCACCGCCGGGTGGGGATTGCTATCCGGATTTTGGATCAACAGCTCAAAGCGTACCATGTTGCCGGCAAAGACCGGCCCGCCACGGACGGAGAGAATCTTCAGCTGGAACAGGTTGCGCCAGGTATGGAACAGGCTAATGATCCATATCCCACCGAGGAAGAAGGTCGCCAGATAACCCAGATTGCTGCCGTAGTTGACCGAGCCGATCAACATCAGCAGCAACAGCAGCGCCATCACCAGCCCCTCCCGACTGGGTAGAATGTAGATGCTGCGCAGGCCGACCTGAAAAGAGCCATCAGATTGTGGTCTGACCGAACGGCGGATATGAACGCGCCAATAGGCTTTAAGCGAGTGGAACATCGCTCAATCCACTGCCACCGACTCGAGCAGCAGCGAGACAGCGCCACTACCTCCCTCCTCCTCACCGGTCAGGAAGAGACGATGACCGATGGTGGCCGACAGCACCGCCTGTAGATCTTCCGGCAGCACATGGTTCCTCCCCTCAAGCATCGCCCAGGCCCGTGCCGTCTGCAGCATCGCAAGGCCAGCCCGGGGCGATAGCCCCTGACGAAAGGGCTCGGCACTGCGACTGTAGGCGAGCAGATTCTGGCAGTAGTCGAGCAGCGCCTCGGAGATATGGATCGATGCAACTTGCTGTTGATACACCTCTAGCTGTTCGGGCGACAGCAGAGGCTGGCTTCCCTCCAGCAGGCTACGCCGATCAGTCCCGCTCAGCAGCTGCCGCTCAGCAGCACGATCGGGATAACCGATGCCGATGCGCATGGTGAAGCGGTCGAGCTGTGACTCCGGCAGCGGGAAGGTGCCGATCTGGTGTGAGGGGTTCTGAGTAGCGATCACAAAAAATGGCTGCGGCAGAGCACGGGTCTCACCCTCCACCGTTACCTGGCGTTCCTCCATCGCCTCCAGCAGGGCACTCTGCGCCTTGGGTGTAGCGCGATTGATCTCATCAGCCAGCACCAGCTGGGAGAAGATCGGACCGGGATGGAAGACAAAATCACTTCGCTGGCGATCATATACAGAGACCCCAAGGATATCCGCCGGCAACAGTTCACTAGTGAACTGGATGCGCTGATAGTGCATACCCAGCAGATGGGCCAGGGTGTGGGCCAGAGTGGTCTTGCCGACGCCGGGGATATCCTCGATTAGCAGATGCCCTCGGGCCAGCAGGCAGCAGATCGCGAGGCGGATCCTGTCGCGCTTACCGAGCAGAATCTCACCTGCATGTTCGATGATGCTTTGCAGTTCAGCTGTCATTTCTCTCCATTCCCCATTGCCAAGCTACAGATATTTTCACGTCTATAGCTGACTACATGAGCGGATCATCGCTCAATCCACCAACAGTGAGACCCCACCCCTGCCTCTCTCATTCCCTCTGCCAGACTGAGGGAGTCACCGTCTTCAACAACTCGTAGATGTCTGTGCAAACCTATTAAGAACCCCTTCAAGTTACTGTGGATATCCTATTGGCGGAAGATTAAACAAAAGTTATTCACATTTTATAAACGAAACACCCTAGTGATGATAACTTGTTGTCGTAAGAGATTTAGGTGAAAAAACCAATATGCAACAACAAGTTAATTAGTTATCCACAATAGTTGCTCTGCCTTATAACAACAATAATGCCTATACAAATACCTTTTATAATTACGCTTGTTCGAACTTATGGGGTGTAACACCAAGAATTTCCCTGGCGCGCTAAATCTACTGGTAGTACATGGCGAACTGATCTACCAAGGCGTTTTACCTCAGCTTGAGATATCTTCGATCAGCAAATGGCCTTTAGAGCGCAAACGACAGAGTTCAAGGCAGATCCCATCATGCTTACCGAGCAGAATCTCACCTGCCTATCGGAAGCCACTCCCCTCAGCTCTCCT
This sequence comes from endosymbiont of Ridgeia piscesae, assembly GCF_001443665.1. NCBI lineage: Bacteria > Pseudomonadati > Pseudomonadota > Gammaproteobacteria > endosymbiont of Ridgeia piscesae. The sequence continues at coordinate 143,430 of NZ_KQ557116.1, forward strand.
CTGTATTGCTGTAGTACTTGGTGAGACTGCTAAAATAGCCCTCTCTTTTCAGACTCTGATCATGCAAAATGTTCTTCACCGAGACCTTTGATGTCATTGTAGTGGGTGGCGGTCATGCCGGTACCGAAGCCGCACTGGCTGCAGCCCGTATGGGCGCACGTACCCTGCTGCTAACCCACAATATCGAGACCCTGGGACAGATGAGTTGCAATCCGGCTATCGGCGGCATCGGCAAGGGGCATCTGGTGAAGGAGGTCGATGCCTTGGGGGGCGTGATGGCCCATGCCACCGATCTGGGTGGTATCCAGTTTCGCATTCTCAACTCACGCAAAGGGCCGGCGGTGCGCGCGACCCGCGCCCAAGCGGATCGGTTGCGTTATAAGGCGGCAATCCGTCATATGTTGGAGAACCAGCCCAATCTGCAGCTATTTCAGCAGGCAGTGGATGATCTGTTGGTGGAGCAGAACCGGGTAGTCGGTGTAACCACCCAGATGGGGCTCAAGTTTCGTAGTCGCGCGGTGGTGCTGACCGTCGGCACCTTCCTTAGCGGCCGCATTCACATTGGTCTTTCCAATCACCAGGGCGGGCGCGCAGGCGATCCGCCTGCCAATGCCCTCGCCCAGCGACTGCGTGAACAGCCCTTCACAGTGGAGCGTCTCAAGACCGGCACGCCGCCGCGCATCGACGGTCGTACTATCGATTACAGCCAGCTAAAGGAGCAGCCAGGCGACGATCCAACTCCTGTCTTCTCATTTCTTGGCACCGCAGACCAACACCCTCCTCAGATCAGCTGCCACATTGCTCACACCAACGCACAGACCCATGAGCTGATCCGTGGCGGTATGTCACGTTCGCCGCTCTTCACCGGAGTGATCGAAGGGACCGGCCCGCGCTACTGCCCATCGATCGAAGACAAAGTGGTGCGCTTTGCCGACAAGGATTCGCACCAGATCTTCATCGAACCTGAAGGGCTTGATACCCACGAGGTCTACCCCAATGGCATCTCCACCAGTCTACCGTTCGACGTGCAGCTACAACTGGTGCGCTCAATGAAGGGGTTCGCCAAGGCCCACATCACCCGGCCCGGCTATGCTATCGAGTATGATTTTTTCGACCCGCGGGAGCTAAAGAGCTCGCTCGAGACCAACCATATGGCCGGGCTCTTTTTCGCCGGTCAGATCAACGGCACCACCGGTTACGAAGAGGCCGCCGCCCAAGGGCTGCTGGCCGGGGCGAATGCGGTGCTCTCTTTCAGACAACAGGAGGCCTGGTGCCCACGCAGGGATGAGGCTTATCTGGGGGTACTGGTGGATGATCTGATCACCCGCGGTACCAGTGAGCCCTACCGCATGTTCACCAGCCGCGCCGAGTATCGTCTGTCGCTGCGCGAGGACAACGCGGACCTGCGTCTCACCGAGCAGGGGCGAAAGCTGGGCCTGATCGACGATCGCCGCTGGGCCATTTTCTGCCGCAAAAGGGAGTTGCTGGAACGGGAGCAGCAACGTCTACGTGAGCTGTGGCTGCACCCAAACCGGCTCGATCCGCAGCAGGAGGAGCGGGCGCTGGGGCAGCGATTGTTGAGGGAGGTCCGCCTGCTTGATCTGCTAGCACGGCCAGAGGTGCGCTATGCTGATCTGATGGATTTGTCTGGTCTGGGCCCTGCAGTGGCGGATCCACAGGTCTGTGAACAGCTGGAGATCCAGGCCAAATATGCCGGCTATATCGAGCGCCAGCGGGATGAGATCGAGCGCCAACGCAACAACGAGGCGGTGCAGCTGCCAGACGATTTTGACTACGATAAGGTGCGTGGCCTCTCCGCCGAGGTGAGAGAGAAGTTCCAGCGCCATCGCCCCGAGACCCTCGGCCAGGCAGGGCGCATACCCGGCATCACCCCGGCGGCGCTCTCGCTGCTACTAATCCATCTGAAGCGGAGATCCGCCTGATGCCTTGGAAAAAGCGCGAACAACGCTATGCCCAGCAGCTGGCGCAAGGGATTGCAGCACTCGGCATGCAACAGGATCAACATGTAAGTGATCAGTTACTTCACTATCATGCCTTGCTGCATAAGTGGAATCAGGCATTTAACCTCACCGCGGTTCGGGATCCGCTGGAGATGATCGACAGACATCTGCTCGACAGCCTCTCGTTGCTCCCCTATGTAGAGGGCAAACGGGTGCTGGATATGGGCACAGGTGCGGGTTTGCCGGGCATCCCGCTGGCGATTTGCCTGCCCCAGACCCAGTTCGTGCTGCTGGATAGCAACGGCAAAAAGATTCGTTTTGTGCGCCAGGCGATGATGGAGTTAGGGCTGCAGAATGTGGAACCGGTTCAGGCCAGGCTCGAGGCCTATCAACCGGTCGAACCGTTTGATCTGTTGATCTCCCGCGCCTTCACTGGTCTCGCCAATATGCTCAAGCTGATTGAACATCTAGTGCAGTCGGGAAGCAGCCTGTTGGCGATGAAGGGGAAGAATCTGCAACAGGAGCTGGCGACGCTGCCAGCTGGTATCGAGCCTGAGCTGATCCGGCTACCACAGACGATCTCCACAGAGGCGGGATCGATCGTGCGGATACGGTTCGAGTGAGTTAAATCGGGATTATCCCGGCCCAGTTGCTCAGGAGGAGCGCTTGCCACGCAGTGTGGAGTGAGTGGCAGTGGAGTTCTCGTCTCGGCTGAATTGATGCCAGCGCCGGTAGAGCAGCAAGATTATGGTTGAGATCAGCGAAAAGAGCAGAAAGCCACGAACCGCGGGATTGGACTCTGTCTGGTCCAGGCTAAAGTTAGCGGGCGTTGTCTGAGTCATGGAGAGGAATGGGCTTGAAGCGCCTGTTGGTTGATTTGAGTCTGAGTGCAACAGGCTCGATATCCGCAGCAACATCACCTGCTCAGATGTCGGTGAGTTGAATATCTGAGCTGTCGGCACACCGGCCAACAGTATGCCAGGGCCGGTGAGCAGCAGCAGAACAGTGATCAACATGGACCTACAGGCGGGCTTTCTCATCGCAGCTGGATCCTCAGTAAAGTGGCATGCACCGCCATATCGACTGGTATAGTTGAAGGCTTAACGCTTTGAGAATCTATTTCGTTTTGGGATGTTTTATAGATGAAAAACTGTTCTGGATAGGTGTTTGTGGCGATATTTTCGAGAGAATCGGCAGTTTTTCCCGATTGACTGCTGGTGGCAGGTACCACATTCGCTCCCCTGCCGTTATCATTAGCCGCCTTGTCGTTCAATCCCTTTCCATCGAGTGAGCAACCAAAATGGGCCATGTAATCACCATCGCAAACCAAAAGGGTGGCGTTGGCAAGACGACCACTGCGGTCAATCTCGCGGCAGGCCTGGCCAGCTATAACAAGCGGGTGTTGCTGATCGACCTGGATCCCCAGGGCAATGCCAGCATGGGTTGTGGGATAGATAAACATCAGCTGAAGAAATCGAGCTGTGATGTGTTGCTGGGGGACGCCAAGCTAAATGAAGCGGTGCTGGCGGCTCCCGATTCGGGCTTTGATGTGTTGCCCGCGAATGGGGATTTGACTGCAGCAGAGGTTGGCCTGATGAGCGCCACGCTCAGAGAAAAACGGCTACGGTTGGCGTTATCCAGTACCCAGGAGAATTACGATTTCATCATCATCGACTGCCCGCCCTCGCTGAATATGCTCACGGTGAATGCGTTGGTGGCAGCCGACGGGGTACTGATCCCGATCCAGACTGAATACTATGCATTGGAAGGTTTGTCGGCGCTGATGGGCACGGTGAACCAGATTCAGGAGCATCTCAACCACGATCTACGTATCGAAGGGATAGTGCGCACTATGCACGATCCGCGCAACAATCTTGCGGTGGATGTATCAAACCAGCTTACAGGTCATTTCAGCTCAAGCGTTTTCGAGACCATCATCCCGCGCAACGTGCGGGTGGCCGAAGCGCCGAGTCATGGTAAGCCGGTTTTGCGTTATGATAGCGCCTCCCGCGGCGCGAGGGCCTATCTAGCGCTGGCTGCCGAGCTGCTGGGGCGCCACCATGTGGCGGTAAGTGCATAACCTTCCCCGAAACGGATAGATCGATGGTGACAAAAAAACGCGGCCTAGGCAGAGGGCTCGACGCACTTCTCGGCGGCATGACTCCGCTTGGAGACAGTGACTCGACAGCTTCCGCGGACTCAACCAGCGTTATCGAGAACCTGCAGCGACTGCCGCTCGATCTGATCCAGCGGGGCCGTTACCAGCCACGCCGGGAGTTTGATCCCGACAGTCTGCGTGAACTAGCCGATTCTATCGCTGCCCAGGGGGTGATTCAGCCGGTGGTGGTGCGTCCGGTGGAGAGTGGGCGCTATGAGTTGATCGCGGGCGAGCGCCGCTGGCGCGCCTCACAGCAGGCTGGGCTGGATGAGATCCCGGTGGTGATCAAAGAGGTCACCGAACAGGCGGCGATGGCGATCGGCCTGATCGAGAATATCCAGCGTGAAGACCTCAATCCGCTAGAGGAGGCAAATGCCCTGAGCCGGCTACTGCTGGAGTTCGATCTGACCCACCAGGAGGTGGCTAAGGCGGTGGGCAAATCCCGCACCACTGTCACCAACCTGTTGCGCCTGCTGGACCTTAAAGAGGACGTAAAAGCTCTGGTTGAATCGGGTCGGATCGAGATGGGCCATGCGCGAGCGCTGTTAGGATTAAAGGGTGAACAGCAGAGCGAGGCCGGCCAGCTGGTGGTCTCCCGCGGGCTTACCGTGAGAGAGACTGAGCGGCTGGTGCGCAAGATGCAGGAGCAGGGAGAAAAACCTGCCAAGCCGATCGCTGCTGAGCAGGACCCGGATGTGAAGCGCCTGCTGAATGATCTGACCGAGCGATTGGGTGCGAAGGTTGATATCAAGCAGAGTGCCAAAGGCAAGGGCAAGCTGGTCATTGCCTACAATAGCCTGGACGAGCTGGAAGGTATCCTGGCGCATATTAAATAGATTTATCATGATATTTCATGATATTTGACAGTATATTCTGAAGCCCCTATAGTCCACGCCACTTTGCGATGTGGCTGGAGAGGGCCGGGGTCTGGAGTGCGGACTATCGGCGATAATAGCCAGATACGCAGGATCATCCTGATACAGATGGGGTTCTCTCTGTTGCTGGCGCTGGTACTATTTCTGTTTGGAAAAGTCCATGCTTGGTCAGCATTGACAGGTAGCTTAATCGCCACGTTTGCGAACGCCTTCTCAGCGAGTAGGATTTTTGTGCACTACCGCGCACAAGAATCGAGTAAGATACTCGCCCGGATATATGGAACAGAGTTACAGAAACTCCTCTTGACGGGGATGATGTTCGCGGCCGCGGTCATTTTGGTTGATCCTCTGAATATCGCTGTAGTGCTCGGGGCATACCTATTCGTACAGGTGCTGATCCCCCTTTTGGTGTTAACATTTTCTGATCACGTGTAGCCAAGGTTAAAAAGAACATGGCAGGCGAAACCCTGACTTCTGGTGAGTACATCAAACACCATCTAACCAATCTGACTTATGGTCAGCATGCTGATGGTTCCTGGGGCATCGCCCACAGCGCAGCAGAGGCCAAAGAGATGGGCTTCTGGGCGATTCATCTGGATACCATGTTCTGGTCAATCGGCTTGGGTGTGCTCTTCCTCTACTTTTTCAAAAAAGCAGCCGATGCAGCGACCGCCGGTATTCCCGGTGGACTGCAGAACTTTGTTGAATGGATAGTCGAGTTTATCGACATTAGCGTACGCGGCTCCTTTCGTTCGAAGAACGACATGGTTGCGCCGCTGGCGCTGACAATCTTTGTCTGGATCTTTCTGCAGAATCTGATGGATCTGGTGCCGGTAGATCTGATCCCCTGGTTCACCAATCTGCTTGGCATCCACTTTATGAAAGTTGTGCCATCGACCGATCCCAATGCCACTTTTGGTATGGCTATCGGCGTCTTCACTTTGGTGATCTTCTACACCATCAAGATTAAAGGGGTTGGCGGTTTTGTCGGTGAACTGACGCTACAACCCTTCTCGTCGAAGAATCCAGCCGTCAATGCGCTGTTCATCCCGATTAACTTCATCCTCGAATTTGTCAGCCTGATCGCCAAGCCGATCTCTCTCGCACTGCGACTCTTCGGTAACATGTACGCTGGTGAGATGATCTTCATCCTCATCGCCATTATGTACAATGCTGGCGTTATGTTCGGCCTGTTTGGCGGTGCACTGCAACTTGGCTGGGCTATCTTCCATATCCTGATCATCACGCTACAGGCGTTCATCTTTATGACCCTGACCATTGTCTATCTAGATATGGCGCATAACGAACACTGATTTCTTTTCAATATTTCCATTATTTGATTCGATAAACGGGAGACCAAAATGGAACAAGCACTGCTGTACATTGCCGGCGCAATAATGATGGGCCTGGGTGCTCTGGGTGCCGCTGTAGGCATCGGCGTACTCGGTGGCCGCTTTCTTGAGGGTGCTGCTCGTCAGCCCGAACTTATTCCCATGCTGCGTACCCAGTTCTTCATCGTGATGGGTCTGGTTGACGCCGTGCCCATGATCGCTGTGGGTCTGGCCATGTACGTACTGTTCGCGGTTGCCGGGTAATCTGGGCTGACTGTCGAACGGAATATCCTCTCGTTACAACCGAGGTAATTCCGGGATGAACATCAATCTGACTCTATTTGGTCAGCTCATCTCTTTCATGGTGTTTGTGTGGTTCACGATGAAATACGTGTGGACCCCGATGATGGGCGCACTCGATGCCCGCAAGAAAGAGATTGCCAGCGGCCTTGCCGCCGCTGAGCGTGGTCAGCACGAGCAGGAGCTTGCTCAGGAACGTGCCAAGGGTGCGCTACACGAAGCCAAGAGCCAGGCGGCCGAAATCGTCACCCAGGCGCAAAAGCGTGCTGCCGAGATCGTCGACGAGGCGAAAGAAAATGCGCGCATCGAAGGTGATCGTATCCTGACCGCGGCACAGGCGGAGATCGAGCAGGAGACCAACCGTGTCCGTGAGCAGTTGCGGGAAAAGGTTGCCGAACTGGCGGTGGCTGGTGCGGAGAAGATCCTGCGCAAAGAGATCAACGCCGATGCCCATAAGGACATCGTTGAAGCCCTGGCTAAAGAGATATAAAGGCTATGGCAGGAGACGCTAGCACAATCGCCCGCCCCTATGCCGAGGCGGTGTTCGATCACGCAGAAGAGAAGGGTAACCTTGACCTCTGGTCCGACATGCTCTCTTTCCTTACCGCTGTGGTGGAAGAGCCCATCCTGGCAGCTGTTATCCGTGACCCGATGTTTGAGCGTGCACAGCTCACCGACCTAATGTTGGAAATCAGCGGTGGCCGGATCAACGAAGAGGGCGCAAATTTGGTGAAGCTGCTGGTCGAGAATGGTCGCCTGCTTGTGGTGCCAGAAATTACGGCCATGTTTGAGCAGCTGAAGGCCGAGAGCCAGCGCATGCTGAAAGTGCATGTACGTTCTGCATACGTGCTTAAGCCGGCCCAGGAAAAGCAGATAGCCGCAGCCCTCAAAGCCAAGCTCGGGCGCGACGTCACCGTCACCAGCGAGAAAGACCCGGAACTGATTGGCGGAGTCCACATCCGCGCAGGTGATCTGGTTATCGACGGCTCAGTGCGCGGGCAACTGCAGCAACTGGCGAACGAATTGGGAATCTAAGCGAGAAGCCATCATGCAACTCAATCCATCCGAGATCAGCGAACTGATCAAAAATAAGATCGAGAAATTCGATCTCAAGACCGAGGCCCGTAACGAGGGCACGATCATCAGTCTCACCGACGGTATCGCCCGAATTCATGGCCTTGAGGACGTGATGTCCTATGAGATGCTGGAATTCCCGGGCAACACCTATGGCCTGGCCCTCAACCTGGAGCGTGACTCCGTGGGTGCCGTGGTGCTGGGTGACTACAAGCACCTCACTGAGGGTGATGCAGTCAAATGCACAGGTCGCGTTCTCGAGGTACCGGTAGGTGAAGGCCTACTGGGGCGCGTGGTGGACTCCCTGGGTAACCCGCTTGACGGTAAGGGCGAGATCAAGGCATCCGGTAGCGCCACCATCGAAAAGGTGGCTCCTGGCGTTATCGAGCGTAAGTCGGTTGACCAGCCGGTGCAGACCGGTATTAAGGCGATCGACGCCATGGTGCCGATTGGTCGCGGCCAGCGTGAGCTGATTATTGGTGACCGCCAAACCGGTAAGTCTGCGGTGGCGATCGACGCCATCATCAATCAGAAAGGCACCGGCGTTAAGTGTATCTACGTGGCGGTTGGGCAGAAAAACTCGACTATCGCGCAGGTGGTGCGAAAGCTGGAGGAGCATGGCGCGCTGGAGCACACCATCATTGTCGCCGCCCCCGCTGCCGACTCTGCCGCGATGCAGTTCCTGGCCCCCTACGCCGGCTGCACCATGGGCGAGTACTTCCGCGACAAGGGCGAAGATGCTCTGATCGTTTACGATGATCTGACCAAGCAAGCTTGGGCCTACCGCCAGGTTTCCTTGCTGCTGCGTCGTCCACCAGGTCGTGAAGCCTATCCTGGCGATGTGTTCTACCTGCACTCCCGTCTGCTGGAACGCGCGGCGCGCGTCAATGCCGATTTCGTTGAAAAGGCCACCAACGGTAAAGTCAAAGGCAAGACCGGCTCCCTGACTGCGCTGCCGATCATCGAGACCCAGGCTGGTGACGTATCCGCTTTCGTACCGACCAACGTGATATCCATCACCGATGGCCAGATCTTCCTTGAGGCGGATCTGTTCAACTCCGGTATCCGCCCGGCGATCAACGCCGGTCTGTCGGTCTCCCGTGTGGGTGGCTCAGCGCAGACCAAGATCATCAAGAAGCTCGGCGGTGGTGTGCGTCTAGCCTTGGCCCAGTATCGTGAACTGGCGGCTTTCTCCCAGTTTGCCTCCGATCTAGACGAGGCAACCCGGGCCCAGCTGGAGCGTGGAGCCCGCGTCACCGAGCTGATGAAGCAGAAACAGTACTCCCCACTGAGCATCGCAGAGATGGCGGTTTCCCTGTTCGCGGCCAACGAAGGCTTCCTGGACGATGTGGAGACCAGCAAGATTGTCGACTTCGAAGCGGCACTGCATGGCTACATGAGGAGCAGCCAGAAAGCGCTCCTGGATAAGATCGATGAGTCCGGTGACTACAACCCTGAGATTGAGCAGGCGCTGAAGAATGCGCTGGAAGATTTCAAGGCAAACCACACCTGGTAACTGCGATAATCGTTAGTTCGACCTAATTAGGGTTATTTAGATATGGCAGGCGCTAAAGAGATACGCACCCAGATCGCCAGTATCAAAAACACGCGCAAGATTACCAGCGCGATGGAGATGGTAGCGGCCTCAAAGATGCGTAAGGCCCAGAACCGGATGGATGCGACCCGACCTTATGCGGAGAAGATGCGTAATGTTATCGGTCATCTATTCCATGCTCATCCGGAATACCGCCACTCATTTATGAAGGAGCGTGAGGTCAAACGGGTCGGGTATATCGTCATCTCCTCCGATCGTGGGTTGTGTGGTGGTCTTAACAGCAACCTGTTCCGGAGACTGTTGAAAGAGATATCGGCTCAGCGTGAGGAGGAGGTTGAGATAGACTTCTGCATCATCGGCAGCAAGGCCGCTGGTTTCTTCGGCCGCTTCGGTGGAAATGTGCGCAGTCAGGCGACCCAGCTGGGTGATGTGCCCCATCTTGAAGATCTCATCGGTACCGTGAAGGTGATGCTGGATGCCTATGAGGCGGGCGAGATCGATCGCATCTATGTGGCATACAATCGCTTTGTCAACACCATGACTCAGGATCCGTCGATCGAGCAGCTGGTGCCAATTGCTGCGGAGACAGAGCAGGAGTTGAAACACCACTGGGACTACATTTACGAGCCGGATTCCAAGGAAGTGCTCGACAATCTGCTGAGCCGCTATGTTGAATCCCTGGTCTACCAGGCGGTGGTGGAGAATGGCGCCTGTGAACAGTCTGCGCGGATGGTGGCGATGAAGGCCGCATCGGACAACGCCGGTGATCTGATCAATGAGTTGCAGCTGATCTACAACAAGGCGCGCCAGGCAGCGATTACCCAGGAAATCTCTGAAATCGTCGGTGGTGCTGCAGCGGTTTGATCTCCCGCACAGTAATAAAGAATTTAGTTTTAAACTTTAGAGAGTCGCCTGGAGCGGCAAGAGGAACCAGAAATGAGTTCGGGCAAAGTGGTTGAAATCATCGGCGCCGTGGTGGATGTACAATTCCCCACTGGTGAGATGCCGAAGGTCTACGAGGCACTGAAGATCAACGAAGCCAACCTCACTCTGGAAGTTCAGCAACAGCTGGGTGACGGGGTGGTGCGTACCATTGCCATGGGTTCTACCGATGGCCTGAAGCGTAACGTTGAGGTCGAATCGACTGGCGCACCGATCACTGTCCCCGTTGGGCAGGGGACTCTAGGCCGCATCATGGATGTGCTTGGTAACCCGGTAGATGAGGCAGGCGAGGTCAAGTGCGACAGCCGCATGCCGATCCATCGTTTGCCGCCCAAATTTGAAGATCAGGCATCAACTACCGAGATCCTCGAGACCGGTATCAAGGTTATCGACCTGATCATGCCGATCTCCAAGGGTGGTAAGGTGGGTCTGTTCGGCGGCGCGGGTGTGGGCAAGACTGTTACCCTGATGGAGTTGATCCGCAACATCGCGGTCGAACACTCCGGCTTCTCCGTATTCGCCGGTGTTGGTGAGCGTACCCGTGAGGGTAACGACTTCTACCACGAGATGCATGAAGGTGGCGTACTCGACAAGGTGGCCCTGGTCTACGGCCAGATGAACGAGCCGCCCGGCAACCGTCTGCGTGTTGCGCTGACCGGCCTGACTATCGCGGAGAACTTCCGTGACGAAGGGCGTGACGTGTTGATGTTTGTCGACAATATCTACCGTTACACCCTGGCGGGTACCGAGGTATCTGCACTGTTAGGCCGTATGCCTTCCGCAGTGGGTTACCAGCCGACTCTGGCGGAAGAGATGGGTACGCTGCAGGAGCGCATCACCTCTACTAAGACCGGTTCCATCACCTCCTTCCAGGCCGTATACGTACCGGCGGATGATCTGACGGACCCCTCCCCCGCCACCACCTTCGCTCATCTGGATGCGACCCTGGTGCTCTCCCGTCAGGTTGCCGAGTTGGGTATCTACCCTGCCGTGGACCCGCTGGACTCCACCTCACGTATCCTCGACCCTAACGTCATCGGTCAGGAGCACTACGATACCGCACGTGCCGTTCAGGGTACCTTGCAGCGCTACAAGGAGCTAAAGGATATCATCGCCATTCTCGGTATGGACGAGCTCTCCGAAGAGGACAAACTGGTAGTACAGCGCGCGCGTAAGATTCAGCGCTTCCTCTCCCAGCCCTTCTTCGTGGCTGAGGTGTTCACCGGTAGCCCGGGTAAGTATGTCAGTCTGAAAGACACCATCGCTGGCTTCAAGGCGATCGTTGCCGGTGAGTACGATCATCTGCCGGAGCAGGCCTTCTACATGGTCGGATCGATCGAGGAAGCTGCCGAGCGTGGTGGCGACGTCTGATTCCGACGGGAGTGTAAAGCTATGGCCATGACCATACATGTCGATATCGTCAGCGCGGAGGGTGAGATCTACTCAGGCCTTGCCGAGATGGTCTACGCCCCCGCAGTGATGGGCGAAGTGGGCATCGCCCCCCGTCACACCCCGCTGGTCACTCGCCTCAAACCAGGTGAGGTGCGTGTCATGTCTGCTGATGAGATGCAGCATTTCTACGTCTCTGGGGGCATCCTTGAGGTGCAGCCCCATGTGGTCACCGTGTTGGCAGATACCGCGATTCGTGCCCACGACCTTGATGAAGCCGCCGTCCAGGAGGCGAAAAAGCGCGCTGAAGAGGCGATGCAGGACAAGTCTGCTGAATTTGAATATGCGAAAGCGCAGTCAGAACTTGCGGAGGCGGTTGCGCAATTACGGGCAATCGAGCGAATTCGTAAAAGCACTAGCGTCTAGATCAACGTTTTAACCCCAAATGGAGAAGGGGCTGCTGCTTCAGCAGCCCCTTGTTTAGTTTCTGCTATGACAAAAGAAAGTATTAAGACGGGAAAGTTTGTCTCCCTCACCTACTCCATTTCGGATACTGAGGGCAACGTACTCGAACAGAGCGACCTGCCGGTCACCTATATCCATGGAGGAGAGACCGAACTCATCGGTGGTATGGATAAGGCGGTGGCCGGTCACACCGAAGGTGATGAGGTCAAATTAACAATCGAACCCAAAGATGGTTTTGGTGATCACGATCCGACCCTGACATTCACCGATGATCTGGAAAACGTCCCACCGGAGTTTCGCAAACTGGGGGCAGAGGTGCAGATGCAGAACGCGGAGGGTGAGACTAAGAGTTTCTTCGTCACCAAGATTGAGGACGGCAAACTGACCGTAGACGGTAACCATCCGCTGGCCGGCAAGCGGCTGCTGGTGAAGGTGAAGATTCTCGAGGTGCGCGACGCAACTCGTGAGGATGCCCAGTCTATCGGCATACCGGGCCAATCAACCACCCTCAACTGATCCCTTTTTAGCACCGGTTCACGATTGTGCAATCGGTGCAGCACGATTCTCCTTCCGGGGATGCGCTCATCCTGTGCTCCCGCTATACTCCTTCGCCAGTGGAGGCGCGCCCAAAGGCCCATCAAGATGGTCGGGCAGCAGATGACTCTCCCTCTCTTGGACCATTCAGGGAATGGATGAGATAGGTCAAGCGGCAACCAGAATTCGCTTTTGCAGATATGCAATTTAAAACCAATCTCGACCGAATAAACTGATGTGATGGTAAAGGTGCGCTTTAATCTCCCGCTTTTTTCGTTACTCCCCGAGCCCATTTTTCCGGAGCCTTCATGAAACTTGGAGTTCTGATCCTCGCCGCTGGTCAGGGTACGCGTATGCGCTCGAACCTACCGAAGGTTCTACACAAACTGGCAGGCCAGCCACTGCTGGAGCATGTGGTCAAAGCGGCGCAACAGCTCGAACCTGAGCAGACCACTATTATCTACGGCCATGGTGGAGAGCAGGTGCGCACAGCGCTGCAGCATTACCCCCTTGCTTGGTGTGAGCAGCGCGAACTGCTGGGTACAGGACATGCGGTAATGCAGGCGGAGTCCCAGCTAGCGGATCTGGATGCAGTACTGATCCTCTATGGTGATGTGCCGTTGATCGACACTATGACCATCCGGAATATGGTGGAGCATCTTTCGCAGACGGATCTGGTGCTGCTGACGGTCTCCCTTAACGACCCGAGCGGTTATGGGCGGATAGTGCGCGACAATCACGGCAAGGCGGTACGAATTGTCGAGCAGAAAGATGCTACTCAGGATGAGCTGGAGATCGCTGAGATCAACACCGGCATCATGGCGCTCAATCGGGTTCGTCTAGATGGCTGGCTGAGGGAGATCGAAAACGACAACGCACAGAAAGAGTATTATTTGACCGATGTCATCGAGCTGGCCGTTAACGATGGCGTCGATGTTTTCACGGTCAACCCAAACAGTGAGGAAGAGGTGATGGGCGTCAACGATCGAGTGCAACTATCCCACCTGGAACGCCACTATCAGCGCGAACTTGCCGAAAAGCTGATGCAGTCTGGTGTGACCATAGCCGATCCTGCGCGCATCGATATCCGCGGCGAACTGAAGGCTGGCAAGGATGTCTTTATCGACTGCAATGCCATCTTCGAGGGCGAGGTGGAGCTGGGTGACGGTGTCACCGTAGGTCCAAATGCGCTGATCAAAAATTCAAAGATCGCCGAGGGTGTGCAGATCAACGCTAATTGCGTGATCGAAGATGCAGAGATTGGTGCCAACTCCCGTATCGGCCCGTTTGCCAGGATTCGCCCCGAGACCCATCTGGCCGATTCGGTGCATGTCGGCAACTTCGTCGAGGTGAAAAAATCTGAGGTCGGCTCTGGCAGCAAGATTAACCACCTGAGTTATATCGGCGACAGCATCATCGGCAGCAAGGTGAATGTTGGTGCTGGCACCATCACCTGTAACTATGATGGCGCCAACAAACATCAGACAGTAATCGGTGACAACGCCTTCATCGGCTCAGACTCACAGCTGGTGGCGCCGGTGATCATCGGCGAAGGCGCGACCATTGGCGCAGGTTCCACCGTTACCCGAGATGCACCATCGAGCACCCTGACCCTGAGCCGAGCCAAGCAGATCACGGTGGCAGGCTGGAAGCGTCCGGAAAAAAATAGCAAATAAGATTCACGGAGTAGATCTCAATGTGTGGCATTGTTGGTGCTGTCGCCCAGCGCGATGTGGCCCCCATCCTGCTGGAGGGCCTGAAACGACTCGAATATCGAGGTTATGACTCGGCCGGCCTGGCGGTCATCAGTGAGACGGACGCTATTACCCGTCACCGGGCGCTGGGCAAGGTGCGGGAGCTGGAGCAGATCCTTGAGCAGGAGCCGCTGCCAGGCAAGCTTGGTATCGCCCACACCCGTTGGGCCACCCACGGCGAGCCCTCGGTGCGTAATGCCCATCCGCACGTCTGCAAGGGACGGGTGGCACTGGTGCACAACGGCATCATCGAAAATCATGAGGCGTTGCGCCAATCACAAACACAGCAGGGCCATAGCTTTAGCTCCGACACCGATACTGAGGTCATCGTCCATGCCATCTATAACGAACTGGAGCAGGGCGTTGATCTGCTCGATGCGGTGCGCAACACCACAAGACTGCTGGATGGTGCCTATGCACTCGGTGTGATTAACACCGCCGATCCCGGACGCCTGATCACCACCCGCCACGGTAGCCCGCTGGTGATCGGCCTCGGCATCGGTGAAAATTTCATCGCCTCAGATGTGTTTGCGCTGCTGCCGGTGACGCAGAAGTTCATCTTCCTCGAAGAAGGTGACATTGCAGAGCTGACCCGTCTTGGTGTCAACATCTACGACAAGGACGGTAAGCGGGTCGAGCGGCCGATCAAAGAGTCGGGGTTGTCTGCCGATGCGGTGGAGCGCGGTGAGTTCCGCCACTACATGATGAAGGAGATCTACGAGCAGCCTCGTGCGATCGCCGACACCTTGGAAGGCCGCATCACCAGCACAAAGGTATTGCCAAGCAGCTTCGGACTAGGCGCTGAGGCGCTGCTGAGCGAGGTGAAGGCGGTGCAGATTGTCGCCTGCGGTACCTCGTACCATGCCGGTTTGATCTCCCGCTACTGGTTTGAATCCCTCACTGGCCTGCCCTGCAACGTGGAGGTGGCCAGCGAGTACCGCTATCGAAAACACTATGTGCCGAAGGATTGCCTGTTTGTCACCATCTCCCAGTCGGGTGAGACGGCAGATACCCTGGCGGCCCTGAAATTGTCAAAGGAGCTGGGCTACGCTAAATCCCTGTCGATCTGTAATGTGCCGGAGAGCTCGTTGGTGCGCGAGTCAGATCTGTCTCTGCTGACCCACGCGGGACCGGAGATCGGTGTCGCCTCGACCAAGGCCTTTACCACCCAGCTGGTGGCGTTGCTGTTTCTGGTCTCAGTGCTGGGGCGCTACAACGGCATGGATGAGAAGGCCGAGGCCGGTCGGGTAGAGGCGATGCGCAGCCTGCCCGGCAAGCTCGAGTCGGTGCTGGAGCTGGATGAGGAGATCAAGGCGCTGGCAGAGCGCTTCACCGACAAGAACCATGCCCTGTTCCTCGGTCGCGGCGACCAGTATCCGGTGGCGATGGAGGGTGCGCTGAAGCTGAAGGAGATCTCCTATATCCATGCCGAGGCCTACCCGGCCGGTGAGCTGAAACATGGCCCGCTGGCGCTGATCGACAATGAGATGCCGGTAATCGCGGTGGCGCCCAACAATCAGCTGGTGGAGAAACTTAAATCGAATCTGGAAGAGGTGCGCGCCCGCGGTGGTGAACTGTTCATCTTTGCCGACGAGCGTCTCGAGATTGAATCAGAACCGGGCGTGACCGTGATCAAGGTGCCGCATTCTGATGGTTTGATCCAGCCGATAGTTTTCACCGTACCCTTGCAGTTGCTGGCCTACCACGTGGCAGTACTTAAGGGCACCGATGTGGACCAGCCTCGCAACCTGGCGAAATCGGTGACTGTGGAGTGAACAGGACGGAATGAGCTTACGCTGCAGCATGGTAACACTGCCCAATGCCCTCCAGGCTTGGGGGTCTGAGCGCTTTTCACAGATCCTCAAGTCTGAGCTTGAGAGCCTTAGCAGTGGTTCGCTGCCGCTGGAAAAGGGGATCTCGCAGGGTGGTCTGGTCGACGACAGCAATATCTCTGTGACAGTGCTGAACTTCAGTGAAGTGGAAGACGCCATCCGTGTCATGCTGGGCGTCTTTTTCACCGAGATCGTCGGCGGTTGCAGTTGTGGCGACGATCCGCTAGAGGCGAACGGCTATTGTGAGCTGAGGCTGGAGATTAACAAGTCGACCGCGGAAGCTGGGTTCAAAGTCGTGTGATGCGGCGGGCTGAGCCCAGCTAGATGTCTTCCACTAATCCCGTCAAAGCCCTTCCATACCCTGGCGATGTCCTGCTGCTGTTCGCCATGTTGTCGCCGTTTGTGCTATTCGCCTTGCTTGCGCAAGCACAGCAACTGGTGAATTTCTTTCCGGATGATGCCTTCTACTATCTGCAGACGGCAGACCAGTTGCTTCTACGCGGATTTCCTACCTTCGATGGACTAAATCCTACCAACGGCTTTCATCCGCTGTTTTTTCTGCTGGTAACATTGACGGATCTGCTGACGGGCAAGGCAGCCCTGATGCAAGGCCTGTTTCTGCTGAATACCCTGTTTATTGCGCTGAGCATCATCTTGATGATGCAGTTCTTGGCGCGGTTCCCGAGTATGCTGCGCAGCCTGCTACTCCTGCTACTCCTGCTACTCCTGCTACTCCTGCTGCTAATGTTGCCCGTCTATCTGCTCTATTTCTGGATGAGCGCAGGAATGGAGGCGAGCTTGGTGCTGCTCTGTTTTCTGCTGTTTGTGCATGCCTGGTTGAAGGCGCAGCAAGCCGCATTTGAGGATCGCCGCTGCAACCTGCTGCTGAGTGGAGTCATCTCACTGCTGATGCTGGCCCGCTTGGATATGGTGATCCCGCTGGCGGTATTTATCGCAGGGCTTGGCTGGTACGGGCTGAGCCATTGGCAATCCAATGGTGGTTATACGAGCCGGAAAATGGTTGTCGAAGTGCTGCTGCTGCCACTGCTGGTCGGCTTTGCTTATCTGACTTTTAACTATGCAACCACAGGCCATATGGTTCCGATCAGTGGTTTGATCAAGCAGCATTATTTCATTCCCTTCTCAATCTCCTGGAATGCAGTGACAGGAGGTGGAAAGATGGTGCTGCAGCTGCTGGTGATTGCGCCGTTTTTCTTGGCACTGCTCGCCCTGTTTTTTGTTAACAGGGTGCGGCTCAATAGCAATAGAGCCAATGCGATAACGTTTCTGCTGACGAGCTTGGCGCTGCTGCTCTATGGCCTCTATCTGGCTTTCTATGCCTCGAACTTTTTTCACTGGTATCTCGCCATGCCATTTGCAGCTGCAGCCTATCTGCTGGTGCAATTGGCAGGATTGATAAAGATTGAGAGGGTTCGCCTCAACGGGCGAAGTGGCCGGCTGATACTTTTATTGTTATGTGCCTTGATCGGTACAAGTGCCAACAGCGCCTTTCTCGCATGGACTGGCTGGAAGCGCCAGTCAACCTCATACCATCTAATGCAGGCTGCCAAGCAGCTGGACCGGCTTGGTGATGAGAGCGTGCGGGCCGCCACCTTCGATGCGGGCGCCATCGGTTTCTTCTCCAGGCATCAGGTGATTAATCTGGATGGGTTGGCGAATAGCCACGACTACTTTTTTAACTACCGGCTGCCGGGGCGACTGCAGGAGTACCTGCAACAGCAGCAGGTAGACTATCTGCTAGTACGGGATGGTCACCTGGAAAATCGCGAGGAGGTTTTGAGTGGAGACTATAGCCATGCCCGCTACCTGCCCGATCCACGCATTCGTCTGGCTAGACAGGACGAGCAGTTTCGCTACTCTATTCCCGGTGGCTTCACCGTGATTGCTTATCGATACCGATGATATCTCAGCTTGCATGCGGGGCTGTATTGTCTGCAGCAGCCAGCCCGATTTGGGGAGCGTGATGAGACTGACCCTGCTGGGCACCGGCAGCGCGGGCGGTACGCCCCGCTATGGTTGCGACTGCCCTGCTTGTAGGCGGGCGGCAGAGGATCCGCAGTGGCGGCGGCGTGCTTGCAGCGCCCTGCTTGAGGTGAATGGGCAGAAGATCCTGCTGGATGCGGGGCTCACCGACCTGGCCGAGCGCTTTCCGCCCGGCAGCCTCAGCCAGATCTTGCTTACCCACTATCACATGGACCATATCCTCGGACTGTTTGATCTGCGCTGGGGGGTGAATCAGCGCATTCCGCTGGCCGGGCCGGATGATCCGGAAAAGAGCAGGGAGCTCAAGCGACACCCAGGCATTCTTGATATCAGCCACCTTGAGGCGTTCGAGGGGCTGGAGTTAGGGGCGATCCAGGTAACCTCCCTGCCCCTCAATCACTCCTGTCCGAGCTTCGGTTACTGTTTCGATGACGGGCGCAATAGCCTCGCCTATCTCACCGACACCCAGGGGCTGCCGGAGCAGACTGAGGCCTGGTTGATGCGGCAGCGCCCAGGTTTAATCGTCATCGACTGCTGTCTTCCTCCAGGCAAGCGCGGTGGCGGTATGCACAATGACCTCCAGTCTGCCTGCGATACCCTCACGCGGTTGCGCCCTGAGAGAGGTGTGTTGAGTCATCTCGGCCATGATCTGGAGAGCTGGTTGATGCAGCAGCCTCAGGTATTGCCGGCTGGTGTGGAACTGGCTCAGGATGGTCGAGTCTACACACTCTGATGGCAGCTTTGGGCGCCTTGAGAGGCCCTCATTCCGTCGCCTGCAGATGCCAGCGCTCGTCATCTAGGCCGTTCATCCGAGCGCTATCACGCAGTGCCTGTAACCACTGCTCCGGACCTGCGGCATAGAGGTCGGAGCGGTGCGGTTCAACCTCCGGCGAGTTGATCAGCGACAGTAGAGCCTCTACAGGGGTAGAGGGGCTGAGCGCATGGTAGTCGAAGTTATCCAGGGAGTGAGACCAGGAACGCATCAGGTTGTCTAGTGGTGAGCCTGGTGCATTGGCCCCCAGCTGGATCAGCATCAGATGTTCGGCGTTGTCGATGGTGATCGCCTGCTCGACCAGGCTCTTGATCGGTGCCAGTCCATTGCCGGCGGCAATAAAGATGGCCGGTCGTGATGACTCCTCCTCCAGTACAAATCCACCCTCAGGGCCCTTCAGCAGGACGGTTTGTTCGGCGATGCTGCCGTTGAAAACAAGCTCGCCAAACTCTCCGCTCCCTTGCCGCGGCACCAGGAACTGTAGGTTGCGCCCATCGCAAGGGCAACTGGCGACAAACAGGGAGAGGCTGCTGCCCTCTTCGGCGCTGAGCTCGACCCGCTGGCCCGCCTTGAAGCGCAGTGATTTGGTGTGTGGCGTTTGCAGGTTGAGTAGCGCAAGATCAGTGCCAGCCGACTCGATGCTGCGTACCCGGGTACGGATATTCTGCTGCGGCAACGTGACCCCCTGACCCGCCTCGCTCGCCTCCAGCACCAGGTCGGAGATGGCGGTATTGGAGCAGGCGAGGATATAACCCTCTTCACTCTCCCGCTTGCTCAGAACATAATCGTGATCACGCAGCTTGCGTACCGCTCCGGAGACCACCTTGCACTTGCAGTCGCCACAGTTGCCGCTGGAACAGCCGTAGCCGAGATGCAGCCCTGCCTTCAGTCCAGCTTCGAGGATAGAGTCGTTGCCGTCGACAAAAAACTCATGGCCGCTGGGCAGCAGACGCACGCTGGCGGTGACTATCTTGAGCAGGGCATTCTTGGCAAACACGGTGGCTCTGGCGTCCTCAGCGCGGTCGAGTCGCCCCATCGCCTTTTTGAGCTTGGTGATGCAGCGTTTTACCTCTTGCTGAAGGTCGGCGGTGGGTGCATCGATTGCTGCCTGCAGGCTCTGCTGGGTATCGCCGATCAGCATTTCCGCGCCGTTGAGCGCTGCCTTGGTCTGCACTAGGGTGTGCTGAAACTCCCGCAGACGCGACATCAGCACCTCGGGGTCAGGCAGCCAGCCGTCGCTGTATTTTGCCTTGGGGCGCGCCTCCCGCTTGATCCGCTGTACCCGTTCAAACACCGGGTCACTATCCATGTTGATTTCGGGATAGAGGCGGATCAGATCCTCGACCTGGATCTTGCCCTCAAAGGTCTCCACTCCCTCTTGGTGAATCCGTTTTTGAAGTTCACCACGAGTGACACCGGCAAGCCGGGCTGAACGGGAAAGGTTGAGAGGTTGTGACATGAAAAGCCCCTTACTTACTATGGTTGGTAGATAACTATATTTAGAGTGACATGGTGGCGGCGAAATGGGCGACGCCAAGCAGTGCGGTACGCTGGTTGAGGATGATGCGGACCGGCATTGAGGCCATCAGTTCCTGCATGCGTCCTTTATCGAGAAAGGCCTCGATGAAAGCGCCTTGTCGGAGTCGGTCGATCAGCTTCGGTGCGATACCGCCTCCCAGATAGACCCCGCCGGTGGCCATGATCTTCAGCGCGTGATTGCCGACCTCCCGGCCATACAGCCGCACAAACAGATCCAGTGCCTGATCGCAGATCTCATCCTGTTTTGTGAGGGCGGCATTGGAAATGGCCGCGGCACTCCCCTGCTCCCGCATCACCTGTTTCAGCCAGGCTGGCGCAGGGGCCTTCCGGTGTTGCCGCAGAAAGTCGTGAATTGTCTCCAGCCCCGGGCCGCAGACCAGCCGTTCCCAGCTGACATGGCCGTGCTGTTTTGTCAGATGTTCGAACAGTGCAAATTCCAGCGGGGTGCTGGGGCTAAAGTCGCTGTGCCCACCCTCGGTGGCAAAGGGAATGTGCTGGTGGCCGTCCCAGAACAGCCCCGCCTCTCCCAGTCCGGTGCCGGCAGAGACGATGGAGCGGTTGCCCTGGGCGTCGGGATCGCCCGCCTGCAGCAGCACCATCTGCTCATCTTTGAGGCGATCTATGCCCCAGGCATTCGCCTCCAGATCGTTGAGCAAGTGGGTGGCGGCAAAACCGAAACGGGCGTTGATGGACTTGGCGGAGAGCTGCCAGTGGAATTTGGTGGTGGTGCATTGGCCATTCCGGACTGGGCCGGGTACGCCAAAGGCGGCACGTTCCACCTCAGCGCCGCTCTGCTGCAGAAATTCGGCAATGATTGCTTCAAGTCCGTCAAACTCAGCGCTAGCAAAATCCTTTTCTGTCACCAGCTCCAAGCCGGCATCGGGGCCGGTTTGGTAGATTGCCAGCCGGCTGTTGGTACCGCCAATATCCCCTGCAAGCAGCTGCATCTCTGTCCCTCTAGTGATTCCTGCGAACCATTTTAGTCAATTCCATCAGACAAGGGTTGTTGAATTCGACCCGCAGGACGACAAGCCTGATAAAATGCCGGGATGGATGTTTCACCGATTCTCGATCCTCTCAACGAAGCCCAGCGTGACGCGGTCAGCGCGCCGGTGGGCAATCTTTTGATCCTCGCCGGCGCCGGTAGCGGTAAGACCCGGGTGCTGGTGCATCGCATCGCCTGGCTGATGGCGGTGGAGGCGGCTTCGCCCTGGTCGATCCTCGCCGTCACCTTTACCAACAAGGCGGCGAAGGAGATGCGCGGGCGTATCGAGGAGCTGATGGGGCAGCCGGTGGGGGGCATGTGGGTCGGCACCTTCCACGGTCTCGCACATCGCCTGTTGCGCGCCCACTGGCAGGAGGCGGGATTGCCGCAGAGCTTTCAGATCCTCGACTCAGATGATCAGTTCCGGCTGGTTAAACGGGTGTTGAAGAGCCTCGATCTGGACGAGGCGAAGTGGCCGCCGCGCCAGGCCCAGTGGTTCATCAACGGTCGCAAGGATGAGGGGCTGCGCGCCCAGCACTTGGATGACGGCGATGACCCCTATCAGCGGCAGATGATCCGCATCTACACTGAGTACCAGGCCGCCTGCGAGCGCGGCGGGGTGGTCGATTTTGCCGAGCTGCTGCTGCGCGCCCATGAGTTGTGGCGCGATCGGCCTGACATCCTGCAGCACTATCAGCAGCGCTTTCAGCATGTGTTGGTGGATGAGTTTCAGGACACTAACGCGATCCAGTATGGCTGGCTGCGGCTGCTTACCGCCGGGCGCAACAACCTGTTCGTGGTGGGCGATGACGACCAGTCGATCTACGGTTGGCGCGGTGCGCGGGTGGAGAACATCCAGAGCTTCGAGCAGGACTATGCCGCCAGCCAGCTGATCAGGCTGGAGCAGAACTACCGCTCGACCGGCAACATCCTTAACGCCGCCAATGCGCTGATCGCGCGCAACCCCTCGCGGCTCGGCAAGAATCTCTGGACTGAGGATGGCGAGGGGGAGCCGATCAACCTCTATGCCGCCTTCAACGAGGTCGATGAGGCGCGCTTCGTGATCGAGCGGATCCGCCAATTCACCAGCGAGGACCACGCCCGCGCCGACTGTGCCATCCTCTACCGCACCACTGCCCAGTCGCGGTTGTTCGAGGAGGCGCTGATCCAGGCCGGCACCCCCTACCGGGTCTACGGCGGGCTGCGTTTCTTCGAACGCGCCGAGATCAGGGATGCGCTGGCCTACCTGCGGCTGCTCAACAACCCTCAGGATGATGCGGCCTTCGAGCGGGCGGTCAACCAGCCGCCGCGGGGCATAGGGCCGAAGACCCTGGACGGGGTGCGTGCGCATGCGCGGGACTTCGACTGCTCCCTGTGGCAGGCCAGCGTCGATCTGCTGAAGGGTGGTGCGATGCCGAAGCGGGCCAGCAATGCGCTGCAGGGCTTTCTCGACCTGATCGAGGAGCTGCAGGTGGAGAGCCGTGACATGGCCCTCTCCGACAAGGTGGCCCAAGCACTGGCGATGAGCCGTCTACCGGAGCACTTCGAGAAGAGTCGCGACGGCAAGGGGCAGGACCGCAAGGAGAACCTGGAGGAGCTGGTCAACGCCTGCCGCCAGTTCAGCTGGGAGGCCCACGAGGACGAGGAGCTGGACGAGCTCTCCACCTTTCTCGCCCACGCCGCGCTAGAGGCGGGCGAGGCCCAGGGCGATGCCTTCGACGATTGCGTGCAGCTGATGACGCTGCACTCCGCCAAGGGGCTGGAGTTCCCGCTGGTGTTCCTGGTGGGGCTGGAGGAGGGGCTGTTTCCCCACAGCATGTCGGCGGATGATCCGGCCCGTCTGGAGGAGGAGCGCCGTCTCTGCTACGTCGGCATCACCCGCGCCATGCAGAGCCTCTATCTTACCCATGCGGAGAGCCGCCGACTGCACGGCCAGGAGAACTATCCGATGCCATCGCGCTTCCTGCGGGAGTTGCCGGCAGAGTTGCTACGTGAGGTGCGCTCCGGGCCGCAGATCACCCAGCCGCTCTACAGTCAGCCAAGTGCGGGCTTTGCCCAGGAGGCGAGCGGCTTCAATCTGGGTCAGCGGGTGGTACACCCCAAGTTTGGTGAAGGGGTGGTGCTCAACGCCGAGGGCCAGGGGCGTTCGGCGCGGGTGCAGGTCAACTTCGAGACAGAAGGGAGCAAGTGGTTGGTGGTGGCCTACGCCAATCTCTCCCCTCTGTAGCTGAAAAATTCGGAAGATCTGCCGATTAGATGCTGAGTAGTAGGCTGAAACTTGTCTCAGGTGGCATCAATGAGTCGGGGATTGAGATGATGGAACAACCGCTGGAAAAGAGTCTGGAAGAGTCTGAAGTTGAGGTGGTGCTGAGAGGGATCCGTATCCCACCCCAGCCGCAGATCCTGGTGGATCTGCATATGCAGATGGCGATGCCCGACTTTTCTCTGGCTGATATCGCTGAGTTGATCTCACGGGATGTCGGGCTCTCCGGCCTTGTGATGAAGGCGGTTAACTCCCCAGTATTTGGCATGTCGCGCACGGTCAGCTCGATCGATCATGCTATCGGTCTGTTGGGGCTCAACAGTCTGGTCAACATTATCAATGCGGTCTCCCTGCAGCAGACTATCGCTGACCAATCGGCAAAGACCCTGAACGCATTTTGGGATAATGCCAGCGATGTGGCGGTGACGAGTGCTGCGATCTCCCGGCGCCTTGATCTGGGATCGGCCGAAGAGGCCTATACCCTGGGCCTGTTCCACAACTGTGGTATCCCGTTGCTGGCGCAGAAGCACGCTGATTATCTCAATACGATTGGCCAGGCCTATCAGATGACCGATCAGCGGGTGACCGATTTTGAAAATCAGATGATAAATTCCAACCATGCGGTGGTGGGATATTACGTGGCACGCTCATGGAAGCTGCCGCTCTATCTCTGTGAGGCAATTGCCGAGCACCATAAAGCCGATCTCAGCCTGCAGAGTGATGAGATCAGCCAGGCCAACAAAAAAAACCTGCTTGCCATCCTCAAACTGGCGACCCACCTCTGTGCCACCTACCGTGTGATTGGCAGCAGCGGTATCGATCATGAGTTTGAGAGCTACGGACAGCCGGTACTGGAGTATCTGGGTATGAGCCAGATCGATCTGGCTGACTTGCGTGACGATCTGCTCGACATGGGTCTGGTCACACTCTGATCCGCGCATCCTCCTTGCCAATGACTGAGGCCAATCCCTGTGCTGCGGGCAGACACCGGCTTTAGTCATGCAGTGATAAATCGAAGGCGCTAGAATGGGCGCCTTGCCATCGTTAGGCATCTGACTGGAGGAGAGCTGATGAAGCGTCGCGAGTTTATCAAGGGGCTGGGAGCAGGTGCACTGGTGACCGGTGGTGCGCTGGGTGCTGTGTCACAGGCACAGGCACAGGCCAAGTCGACTATCAAATGGAAGATGGTTACCACCTGGCCAAAGAATTTCCCCGGCCTGGGGACTGGCGCCAATCTGCTGGCCAAGCTGATCACCGAGATGAGCGGTGGGCGGTTGCGGGTCAAGGTCTACGGTGCCAAAGAGCTGGTGCCTGCCTTCGAGGTGTTCGATGCGGTCTCCCGCGGCACCGCTGAGATGGGGCACGGTGCGGCCTACTACTGGAAGGGCAAGAGCGAGGCGGCGCAGTTTTTCTCCACCGTGCCCTTCGGCATGACCGCGCAGGAGATGAACGGCTGGATGTACTACGGCGATGGCCTCAAGCTGTGGCGTGAACTCTACGATGGCTTCGGTCTGGTGCCTGCCCCCGCCGGTAACACCGGGGTGCAGATGGGCGGCTGGTTCAACAAGCAGATCAACAGCGTCGATGACCTGAAGGGGCTGAAGATGCGCATCCCCGGCCTCGGCGGCGAGGTGCTGCGGCGCGCCGGCGGCACCCCGGTGAATCTGCCCGGCGGCGAACTCTTCACCTCGCTCAAATCCGGTGCCATCGACGCCACCGAGTGGGTCAACCCCTACAACGACCTGGCCTTCGGCCTCTTCAAGGCGGCCAAATACTACTACTACCCCGGCTTCCATGAGCCCGGCACCACCCTCGAGGCGATCATCAATAAAGAGGCTCTGCAGACGCTGCCGAAGGATCTCCAGTCGATCGTGCTGAATGCCTGCAAGGTGGTGAATCAGGAGATGCTGGCGGAATACACCGCGCGCAACCCGGCGGCGCTGCGCACGCTGGTGGAGAAGCATAAGGTCGATATTCGTAGCTATCCTGACGATGTGCTGGCGACCCTGCGCAGATACTCTGAAGAGGTGGTGACTGAGCTGGCCGCCAAGGATGCCTTTTCGAAGAAGGTCTTCGACTCCTACAGCGCCTTTCTCAAGGGCTCTCGGGAGTGGGGCGGGATCTCCAACCTGTCCTATCTGATGGCCCGCGACAAGGTTTGATAATTTTGCTTTGGCCGCCCCGGCCTGATCTGGCCGGGGCGGTTTGTTTCTATCCATCAGCATGATCGACTCGCTGCCACCGCTCTCTCTTTACATCCACATCCCCTGGTGCGTTCGCAAGTGCCCCTATTGCGACTTCAATTCCCATCAGGTGAGGGAGGCGCTGGATGAGCCGCCCTATATCGATGCGCTACTGGCCGATCTGGAGCAGGATATGAAGCAAACGAGTGGGCGGCCACTCCATTCAATCTTCATCGGTGGTGGTACCCCCAGCCTCTTCTCACCGGGGTCGATAGCTGCACTGTTGGCTGGAGTGATGGCGCGGGTTGAAACTGAGCCGGAGCTGGAGATCACCCTGGAGGCGAATCCAGGCACCCTGGAGGCGGACAACTTTAGTGGCTATCGAGATGCGGGGGTGAATCGGCTCTCGGTCGGGGTGCAGAGCTTCGATACTGCCAGACTGCAAGCGCTGGGGCGCATCCATGATCCGGATCAGGCGATGCTGGCGGTGGAGCGGGCCCGGCAAGCGGGTTTCAGCCGCATCAATCTGGATCTGATGTTCGGTCTGCCGGGACAGACGTTGGCCTCAGCAGCAGAGGATCTGAGCATCGCGTTGCAGCTCGATCCTGGCCATATCTCCTACTATCAGCTGACCTTGGAGCCCAACACCCACTTCCATCAGTTTCCACCAGCGCTGCCTGATGATGAGCTGATCTGGGAGATTCACTCCCAGGGGCAGACTCGTCTGGCTGAGGCGGGTTATCTCCAGTATGAGATCTCGGCCTATGCGCGCCCTGGCGAGCGCTGTCGGCATAATCTCAACTACTGGTGCTTTGGTGACTACATCGGTATCGGTGCTGGCGCGCACGGCAAGCTCACGCTGGCGGACGGGAAGATTCTACGCAACTGGAAGCAGCGTCATCCGCAGGCCTATCTTGTTGCTGCATGCGGGGCTGGCGCAGTTCAGGGGGAGCGTTGGCTGGAGAGAGATGACCGGCTGCTGGAGTTCATGATGAACGCGCTGCGCCTGAATGAGGGTTTTTCACTGTCGCAATTTGAGACGCGAAGCGGATTATCCCGACGGCAGTTGGACGAGGCGCTGGCAACTGCCCAAGCCCGGGAGTTGCTGTTGCGGTCCGGTGAACAGATTCGCCCCAGTGTCCGAGGGCATGCCTTTCTCAATGATCTGCTCGCGATATTTACTCCGCAGTAGGCTGGTTTATTTTGTAAACTACTGATATATGTCAGTGAAAAGGTCGTTCACTGGTTGTCCACTGTGATAGCACAGGCACTTTTCAGATGGACGGATGCTAGACTGTCGCCGGCTGATTATCAGGCTATAAATACCCGATAGTTAAATGGTTTCTCTTTTGATTGGCAAACTAAGCGAGCAATGAACTCACAGACCAAACAACCCACACTCTTTTGTGAGATGTCCCAATGCTGGGGCGGTGATGCTGCTGTTGAGTGCAGCAGTTGCGGACTGGATCCACTTTGTGCACTGGTTGATTACGGTACAAATGACTCGGTTGCAGTTGACGAGATCCTGTTGGCGAATCGCGCAGTTGCCAAAGGGGAGACCCTATTCCGGGTTGGAATGCCGTTTTTCTCCATCTTTTCTGTCAAGTCGGGCGCATTTAAAACGCTGTTGCCGTCCAGCCACTCGGCAGATCAAATCATTGGCTTTCACCTGCCGGGAGAGTTGATGGGGGTGGAAGGTATTGCCCAGGCGCGTTACCCGTTTACCGTGCGCGCTTTGGAGGTGAGTCATATCTGTGAGTTGCGCCTCGACCGGCTGAATGCACTGCTTGATGATAAGGAGCGGGTGCAGCAGGCGATTATCTCGATGCTGAGTGGAGAGGTGGCATTCCAATATTCCCTGACGGCGGAGCTGATTCGTCAGTCTGCCGAGGGGCGTGTAGCGGCCTTTCTGCTCAATCTCTCCCGGCGGCTTGTGGGGCGGGGCTTTTCCGGTTCGGAGTTCAACCTGCCAATGTCACGGGTCGATATCGGCAACTTTCTTGGCCTGGCGCCAGAAACCATTACCCGCTTTCTCAAGAGCCTGGAGCGCAAGGGGTTGATCGAGATCAGACGTAAAAGCCTGAAGATTCTCGACGAGGGAGGCGTTGCGGCGCTGGCAGAAGCTGGAGAGTGACCCGGCCGTTGCAGAGCCGTTGAGAGTGATCTCTTGCTCTGCAAGCAGGCCGGGCTGGCGCTGGGCGAGCCGGATTATAGCGCCAATGGTCGGTAGACTACTGCCTTATTCCTCTATGCGGCATTTTTCAAGGAAGTTATCCAGCCCGATCTCCTCCGCATATGCCTTGAGCACCTTGGGGCGGGGGCCTTTCTCTTTCACTACGATAATCTGATCCGGGTTGTCGGGCAGATTGTCATAACGGCCCGCAGGGATCTTGATGCCTGGTTTGGCTTTGGCGCGAACACGGCGGCGTTTCTTCACCGTTTTCTTTTTCACCGTGACGACCTGCTTCGACTCCTCGCCTTTTTTCTGCGCCTTATCGAGGCGGGCTACTACCCTGCGTGCGACCTTGATGTTGTGAATAATAAAGTCATCCAAGCTCAGGCCGGCTTGTTGCAGAATGTCGAGAATAGACTGCTGGGTCGTTTCCAGCGCCTGTTTCTGCTGCTCCTCTTTTGCCTGCTGTGCTTTTAGTTTTTCAAGTCGCGTGGATAATGCTTCAATCTCTTTTTCTGTTTTTGTTGCCATCTGTTTGCCAACTCCAAAGTTAAATAGAAAAGTGATTCTACGACGTAATTAATAATTGGGGAAGTAAGACAATTAATTTAATAGCATATAATTGCTTAAATTAAAGGGGTCAATGTATGAAAGCCTATAAACCTATCCCCTGTATGTTGCATGAGCAGTACGAATTTGCCGCATTGAAAATGAGATATATAGAGTTAGTTTGGTTAGATGAAGGTGGCACTGAAAGATCGATAAAGGTGAAACCTATCGATCTATTTGCAAAGCAGGGGGCTGAGTATCTAAAGGGTAAGACGCCGGCTGGAGAAATATGTCTTCTCCGGCTTGATCAAATAAAATCACCTGTCTGGGCAGAAAGCGGCGAGCCGTTACTGGGTTCCCGGGATTAAGAGGGGATGCAGCGCTTACGCTATTAATTCCCGAAGTGCGTAGTTCCTCAGAGTTATGCCCCATAGGAAAATGATTCTGCGACAGCCGGCAAGATTCGATGGTAATGTGCAGAAAAGTAATCGGTTTATTCCGAATGAAGAAGACACGACTCGACAAGATGGACTTTGATGCCATGTGCTCGACTGCCGCGGCTGACCCGGAGGGCTTCGAACAGCTGCGTCAGGAGGCTATCGAAAACCTGATCAGTCAGGCCCCGCAGGAGCGCCAGAAACAGTTGCGCAGCCTGCAGTGGCGCATAGACCAGGAGCGTCGAAATGGAACGCCGCTGAGCGCCTGTGTACGCATATCGCGTATGATGTGGGCGCGCCTGGCCGGTAGCAATGGCCTGCTGGATCGTCTCGAGCAACTGCAACGGTGCTGGAATGAAGGTGAGATCCCGCCTCCCGAGCCGAGCGCCAAGATTCTCAATTTCCCCCCATCGTTGGGTGATGGTTAACAGGGCCTTGCCAAGTCTAGCCATTTCTTATATTATTGCGCGCCTTCTCCGCCAGACTGGCGGTAAATCATAGTTTTCTGAATGGGTCTGACATGAAAGCGGATATCCATCCTCGATACGAGGAAGTCAAGGTCGTTTGTAGTTGCGGAAGTGAATTCACCACGCATTCCACTCTGGGTAAGGAAGAGCTTCATGTGGAAGTTTGCTCCGCCTGCCATCCTTTCTTTACCGGCAAGCAGAAGATTCTCGATACCGCTGGCCGGGTAGACAAGTTTCGCAGAAAATACGGCCGTTAGACCTCAGCTGGGGCGCTCCGCGGTCGAAAAATCGCACAGGACACCCCGGTTTTTTGATGATGGTCTGCAGAGGGCCCCTCTTGGTGGGGCTTTTTCTGTGCCTGCTGTTTTTTCTTCTCCCCTCTTTTGTCGCGGCTAGCTGCCAGTCATTCGAGTCGCCCACTCCGCAGGTTAAAGTGGCGAAGGTCTTCGATGGCGATACCCTTGAGCTTAAAGATGGCCGGCGTATCCGTCTGATCGGCATCAACACACCCGAGATTGGTCGCCAGGGCAGGACCGACGAGACGGGTGCTAGGGCAGCGCGACGGCTGCTGCAAAGCTTGCTTGAGGCCTCTGCTCAGCGTATCTACCTGAGGCCAGGTGAAGAGCAGCAGGACCGTTACCATCGCCACCTGGCTCACCTCTATAATGCCGACGGCGAAAACCTTACCGAGCGCCTGCTTGCTGCCGGAGTCGGTCTGCAGATCGCCATCCCGCCAAATCTCCAAAACCTCGACTGCTATGGCCAAGCGGAGGCAGAGGCCCGGGCTGTGGGCAGAGGGCTCTGGAAAGGCTCAGATTTTCCCCTCGACGTCAGTCGCCTGAGGGCCCGGGAACGTGGTTTTTATCTGTTGCGAGGGCTGGTGGCGCGTGCCAAGAGGGAGCGTGACAGAATCTGGATAGATCTTCAGGGAGGGGTGGAGCTGTGGGTCCACAATGATGAGCTGCCCTATTTTGGCGATTTCAAACCGGAGTTGCTGGCAGGGCGACCGCTGGAAGTGCGCGGCTGGCTCTACCCCGGCAAGGACGGTTTGCGCATGCGGTTACGCCATCCGGCGGCGATTCGGTGGCTGGATCGGTGAGGCGCGCCTAAGGTTATTTTCGCGGTGGCAGTTTGATCTGTGTTGCGGGGGGTGAACAGCTGCCCTGTTCCGATTCGCAGGCGCCGTTACCGCAGGCGCCGCAGCCTGCCTTATAGCCCCGATAGCTGGGGTCCTGTCGCTTCAGCCAATCCTGGAATATGATCCAGCTGCCGCAGAGTGCGGCGAGGCCAAGCAGTGCTAATAGATGGGTCCACATAATGAGATCCCCTCAGGATGAGCTGAACAGACCGGCAAAGCCCATGAAGGCCATCGAAAGGATGCCGGCGATGATCAGGTTAATGGCGGTGCCGCGGATCAGCACCGGCACATCGACGATCTCTGTCTCTTCGCGCATCCCGGCCATTAGTACCATCGCCAAGGTGAAGCCGGCACCGGCACCAAGAGCAAAGGTTACCCCTTCGAGAAAACCATAGCCGCGGTTGGTGGCGAAGATCGCCAGACCGAGGATGGCGCAGTTGGTGGTGATCAGCGGCAGGAAGATACCCAGCGCCTTAAACAGGGCTGGGCTGAGCTTCTTGATCGCCATCTCGATGAACTGCACGGTGGAGGCGATTACCACGATGAAACTGATCAGTCGCAGATAGGGGGCGTAGATCAGTACATAGGTGTTAAGAAACCAAGAGCAGATGGCGGTGATCAGCAGCACGAAGGTGGTTGCCAGACCCAGCCGGAAGGAGGTCTCGAGCCTGCCGGAGACGCCCAGAAAGGGACAAAGGCCAAGGAAGTAGGCGAGCACGAAGTTGTTGACCAGCATTGCGCCGACGAATATCCAGATCAGATCTTGCATCAGACGTTCCCCCGCTCAGTCGCCACCACCTGTTCCAGGAACTGCCGGCGCCGCGCGGTGACCCAGTTGAAGAAGAGCAGGATCAATCCCAGAGTTAGGAAGCCGCCGGGCGGCAGGATCATGATCACCCAAGGATCGAAGTTGACACCGAGCAGGCCGACGCCAAACAACGAGCCGCTGCCGAGGATCTCACGGATGCTGCCCAGCACCAGCATCGCGAACAGGAAGCCACCGGCCATGCCGATCGCATCCATCACCGCAAATCGCACGCTGTGCTTGCCAGCGAACGCCTCCTGGCGACCAAGGATCATGCAGTTGGCGACGATCAGCGGGATAAAGGCCCCCAGCTCTTTGTGGATCGCCGGCACCA
The DNA here is from genome assembly GCF_001443665.1 of endosymbiont of Ridgeia piscesae. NCBI lineage: Bacteria > Pseudomonadati > Pseudomonadota > Gammaproteobacteria > endosymbiont of Ridgeia piscesae. The sequence continues at coordinate 175,249 of NZ_KQ557116.1, forward strand.
GCGCCAGCAGAGTGTAGTCGATCACCGTGACAAAGGTGGCGATGATGATGATATAGAGGGAGATCCGCACCTGTTTCGGGATCAAGTTGCGAAACAGCGAAACCAGTGCGCTGGAGCCGACCAGCACAAACAGTGTCGCCAGCCCCATCGTCATGGCGTTGATTGCCGAGTTGGTCACCGCCAGCATCGGGCACATCCCCAGCACCTGCACGAATACCGGGTTGTCGCGCCAGATGCCCTTGATCATCTCATCGTAGGCGGAGGCGTCTTTTCCTGAAATGGCCATAACTCTTTAACCTAAAGGTAACAGCTGTAGATCCGGTTTGAGCCGGACATATCCGCCTAAAGGCAGACCTACAAACGTTTATCCCACTTGGCGTGGGCCCCGTTGATGATACGCACCACCGCCTTGGAGGAGATGGTTGCACCAGTGATTGCATCGATCTCGTAGGGCGCCGATTTGCTGCCCTTCTTCACCGCCTTGATCTGCGGGTCCACCGCCAAGCCATCGAAGTTGGCAACGAAGTCCTTGTCCTTAAAGATCTTGTCGCCCAGGCCTGGGGTCTCACGGCTATCCAGGATCTCCATGCCAACGATCTTGCGTTGCTCCGGCAGATAGCCGTAGAGCAGCTTGATGGTGTCCTGAAAGCCCGGCCCCTCACCGGCCACCGCATAACCGACCAGATCGCCCTGCTGATTGTAGCCGCCGTAGACCGTATCCTCGTCGGCGCCCTCCTGGGTGCGTTCGCTCAGCCCGCCGTCGCTGTATTGCAGCTTCTTCATGCTGGCCACGCCGGGCAGCACCTTGAACACCGCCGCCTTCAGCTCCGCCGCCTTGTTGGCGGTGATGGTCGGTAGGGTTGCCTCAAAGATGCTGATGATCACCAGCCCCGAGATCAGCCCGGCAAAGGCGACCGAAAGCGCTAGTTTCTGTGGGCTGGGTTCGGCCACCTGTGGTGTCTGCTGCTGCATACTCATGAACGCTCCACTCCCCGACCAAAGACCCGTGGTTGAGTGTAACGGTCGATCAGCGGCGTCGCCGAGTTCATCAGCAGGATCGCGTACATCATCCCCTCCGGCATGCCGCCGAAGACCCGGATTAACACCACCAGAAAGCCGATGCCGGTACCGAAGATAAGCAAGCCTTTCGGTGACAGTGGTGAGGTCACCGGGTCGGTGGCCATGTAGATCGCCCCCAGCATCATGCCGCCGGAAAACAGCGTAAACAGCGGGCTGGGGAAGCGTGTGCTATCGACCATAAAAAGGATCAAAGAGAAGAGTCCGGCGGTGACAAAGATGCTGACCGGAATACGCCAGTCGAGATCGCGTCGCCACCAGAGCCAGAGCCCGCCGAGCATCAGCAACAGGCCACTAGTCTCGCCCAGCGAGCCGGCGGTGTTGCCGATGAACAGTGACCAGAACTCGCTGGATTGGTGCTCAAATTTCATCATGCCGAGCGGGCTGGCGGTGGTGAGGCTGTCCCAGGTCCCCTGCATCAGCAGCGCAGCGAAGGTGCTGGAGTAGAGGTCGAAGAAGTGCTCAGGGCCCTGAGCCGGGTACCAGGTGGTCATGGCGATGGGGAAGGTGCCGAGCAGGAAGGCGCGTCCCACCAGTGCTGGATTGAACAGGTTGTTGCCCAGTCCGCCCCAGATCACCTTGCCTAGACCGATCGCCACCATCCCGCCGAGGAACGCCTGCCAGAGCGGCAGCGCCGGCGGCAGGGTCAGTCCCAGCAGCAGCCCGGTGAGCGCGGCACTGCCATCGCCCAGTGCTACCTTGCGCGATTCTGCCGGGGTGAACACCCACTCGACCATCACCGCACCGGCGATGCAGGCGAGCAGCACCAGCAAGGCGCTGAGGCCAAAGAACCAGAGCCCAGCCAGGGTGGCGGGCAGCAGCGCATACCAGACATCGCGCATCGCGCTCGGGGTGGTCATCCCCTGGGCTAGCAGCGGCGCTGGCTGCACCAGCAGTTTTGGGTCGCGTGGCGGCTTCATTCGCTATGACTCCTGCGGTGCTGGTGGCGCAGATTATCCTTGGCAGTGCGGATGTGCTGCACGATAGGGATCGATGAGGGGCAGGCAAAGGTGCAGGCGCCACACTCCACACAGTCGAGCACATTGATCTCCTTCATCTCGTCGTAGAGCCGCGCCTTGGCGAGGCGGGCGAAACGCGATGGATTGAGAAAGTAGGGGCAGGCATCCAAGCAGCGGCCGCAGTGGATGCAGGGGTATTCGCGCGGGCGGCTGGTCTCTGATTCGGTGAAGGCGAGCACCCCCGAGGTACCCTTCAGTACCGGCACATCAAGGCTGGCGATCGGCGCGCCCATCATCGGCCCGCCGGAGATCACCTCACGGGTGTCGTCGCTCAGGCCGCCGCAGAACTTGAGTAGATCGCGCAGCGGTGTGCCAAGCGGCACGATCAGATTGGCCGGATAGTTGATGCCGGGGCCGGAGACGGTCACCACCCGCTCGATCAGCGGCATACCGCTGTCGAACCAGTCTGCGATGGCGACCACCGTACCCACGTTGTTGACCACGATGCCGCAGTCCCGCGGCAGCTGGCCAGCCGGCACCTCGATACCGTAGATCGCCTTGATCAGCATCTTCTCCGCGCCCTGCGGATACTTCATCGGCAGGCCAACGACATCGATCGGCTCGTCTCCCAGCTCCGCCTGCAGGGTCGCGATGGCATCGGGCTTATTGTCCTCCACACCGATGGTGGCGCGACGGGCGCCGAGCTTGCGGCGCACGATCTCAGCGCCGCGGATCACTGCCGCTGGGCGTTCCACCATCAGGCGGTGGTCGTTGGTCAGATAGGGTTCGCACTCGGCACCGTTGATCAAGACGTTGTCGATGCGCTGGCCCTCGGGGATCGAGAATTTAACATGGGCCGGGAAGGCCGCGCCGCCCATGCCGACGATGCCGGCGCGCTGCACCTGTTGGATAAACTCATCGATGGAGAGTGACTCCCAGTCAACCGGTGGCTGTGGCTGAAACTGCTGGGTGGCATAAGGATCGGCCTCAATCACAATGGCCGGCTTGAAGCTGCCGTCGGTATACCGGCAGGCCTCGATCGCCGTCACCCGGCCAGTGACCGGGCTGTGTAGCGCGGTCGACATGAAGGCGCCGGGTTCGGCGATCAGCTCGCCGCGAGTGAGGCTCTGCCCCTTCTCCACCACCGGCTTGGCCGGCACCCCGATGTGTTGCCCCAGCGGCATCACATAGCGTTCGCTAAACGGCACCCGCTGGATGCGCAGATCCACCGTCTGCTGCTTGTGCGGATCTGGGTGTACGCCGTGGCGGAAGGTGCCTTTCAGATTGAATAGAGTGCCTAACAGAGACATAGCGATACTGCGGTGCAAGCCAAATGAGCGCCCTAGTTTAGCAAAATTGGTTGGCCACGACCGCCCGGCAAAGGGCGAGAAAGGCCACAAAAAAAGATAGAATCCTGATTCTAACAGAGAGGAGAAGCGCGATGAGTAATGCGGCTGAAGAGTCGGTTGAACGATTCTGTGATGGCTGCTCCTGCTCCCAGGCGGTGCTGAGCAGCTATGCCGATCGCTACGGTCTGGAGCAGACAGTGGCGATGCGTATCGCCGCTGGGTTGGGCGGCGGCCTGGGGCGCATGGGTGGCACCTGTGGTGCGCTGACCGGCGCAGCGCTGGTGTTGGGGCTGGAGAATGGTTCGCCGGATCGCACCGACAAGCTCGCCAAGGAGGCAACCTACGACGCGGTGGCCGAGCTGCAACGACGTTTCAGTGAGCGCCACGGCTCGACCCTCTGCCGCGATCTGCTACAGCATGACCTGAGCATCCCGCAGCAGTATCTGGAAGCCAAGGCTCTGGACCTCTTCAAGACGGAGTGCCCTGCCTTTGTCGAGACTACGGTGGAGATCCTCGACGATCTGTTGCAGTAGGCTCGAGGTCCCCTATCACCCAGACAGAAGAAACAAAATTATGCAGCAAAAGATCCTTACCATGCTCGACCTGCAGGCGGCGATGAACGCACGGGTCAACCCGCAGTGGCGCGCCGCGAACCTGCCCTGGTACCGGGCGATCTGGACCGAGTGCGCCGAGATGCTCGACCACTACGGCTGGAAGTGGTGGAAACATCAGAAACCGGATATGGAGCAGGTCCATCTGGAGCTGGTCGATATCTGGCACTTTGCTCTGAGCGACCTCCTGATGCGTGGCGACAGTCCCGAGCAGATCGCAGCACAGACCCAAGTTGCGCTGGCCGAGCCGACCGAGTGCGACGACTTCCGTGAGTCGATCGAGCAGATGGCGCAACGCTCGATTGCTAGCCGCTCTGCCGATATCCGCCTGTTCGCTGCGATGATGCAGCTCGCTGAGCTCGACTTCGACAAGCTGTTCAAGACCTACGTGGGCAAGAACGTACTCAACTTCTTCCGCCAGGACCACGGCTACAAAGAGGGCAGCTATATCAAGGTCTGGCAGGGCCGTGAGGACAACGAGCATCTGGCGGAGTTGCTCGCCACGATTGATGCCGACAGCCCTAGTTTCTCTGAGGATCTCTATCAGCGGTTGGCCGATGTCTACCCTGGCTAGACTGCTATAGTCACCAGATAGATCACAACCGAGCAATTTCACTAAATGACCGAGAGTTCCGGGGATGATGTTGCGACTCCTGAGGACAGGGATGAACTGATCTTTGCGCAGGATGAGGTGCAGCAGGAGCTGGTGGAGAGCGGCCAGCACAATCCACCCTGGAAGGTGTTGATCGTCGACGATGAGCGCGGAGTGCACGATGTCACCCTGCTGGCGCTGCGCGATTTCCGCTTCCATCAACGCCGCCTCGAATTTCTGCACGCCTACTCTGCTGCCGATGCCCGCGCACTGCTGGATGAACACCCCGACACGGCGGTGATCCTGCTCGATGTGGTGATGGAGGCAGATGACGCTGGGCTGGCCCTGGTCAGCCACATCCGCGAGCAGCTGGGCAACCGTTTTGTGCGCATCATCCTGCGCACCGGCCAGCCGGGCCAGGCCCCCGAGGCGCGGGTGGTCGAGCAGTATGACATCAACGACTACAAGGAGAAGACCGAACTCACCGCGCAGAAGCTGACCACCAGTCTCTATGCGGCGCTGCGTTCCTACCACGATATCATCAGCCTGGAGCAGAACCGGCGTGGCTTGGAGCGGGTGGTGGCCTCCACCGCCTCAATCATCCAGATTCGCGACCTGGACCGCTTCCTCAGCGGTCTGCTGATGCAGGTAGTATCGGTGCTGGGACTCGATCAGGATGCCTTCATCAGTGTGGTCTCCGGCTTTATTGCCGGCCCCCCCTGTGAAGAGGATGAGAGCCTGCTGCGGATCTTGGTCGGGGTGGGGAGTTTCGAGGCCAAGCAGGGCCAGTGTGTCGACCAGGTGCTGGAGCCGGAGGATCTCACACTGTTGCGGCGCAGCCTGCAATCAGACCATCTGCTGCATCAGGATGGCAGCTACGTGTTCCGTTTCGATGGCTGCAAGCAGGGCAACGGGGTGGTCTTTGTGACCGGATGTGATGGGATCGGCAGCAGCGCCCTGAATCTGGTGAAGCTATTCTGCTCCAGCGCCTCAGTGGCCTATGAGAACGTCAACCTCTACCACGAGATCGAGGACACCCAGCGGGAGATCGTCTTCATGCTCGGTACGGTGGCCGAGTTCCGCTCCCGCGAGACCGGCAACCATGTGCGCCGGGTGGCTGAGTATGTCGGCCTGCTGGCGCACCATTGGGGGCTCGAACCGACAGAGGTCGAGCAAGTGAAGCTGGCAGCGCCACTGCACGACATCGGCAAGATCGCGATCCCCGATCAGATCCTCAACAAACCCGGCCGCCTGACACCTGAAGAGTTCGAGATCATGAAGAGCCACGCCCGCATCGGTCATGAGATGCTGAAAGGCTCTTCACGGCCGATCCTCAAGTCGGCCGCGATCATCGCTCGGGACCACCAGGAGAAGTGGGACGGTAGCGGCTATCCGGCTGGTGCCAGCGGCGAAACGATCCACCTCTATGGTCGTCTCACCGCAGTGGCCGATGTGTTTGATGCTCTCGGCAGCGATCGCTGCTACAAGCAGGCGTGGCCGCTAGAGCAGATCATTGACTATTTCAGCGAGCAGCGCAGTCGGCACTTCGATCCGCGGATCACCGATATCCTGCTGCAGAATCTCGACGAGTTTCTCGTGATTCGCGAACGCTACCAGGATGATGTAAACCCGGCCTATACCCCGTTCAGCCATACGGAGTAAGGCCCCTAATGCGACGACTCGGCCTGCTGCTTTTCATGGTGCCCTGGCTGCTGTTGCCGGCCCGGGCCGCCGATCAGTCAGTACGACTGGTAGATGATGAGTGGCTGAGCGGTCGATCGGGGCAGACCGAGCTGCTGATTCTGGATGTGCGAGAGCCCCAGGCCTACCAGCAGGGACATCTCCCGGGGGCGGTCAACCTGCCCGTCAACTCGATCTTCGGCCTTGATCCTCGTTCCGACCTGATGGCGCCCACTAGCACCATCCAGCGCGTCTTCAGCACTGCCGGCATTGATGTCAGTCAGCAGCTGGTGGTCTACGACAGCGGCAACTTCATCGATGCCGCTCGCCTGATCTGGATTCTGGAGATGCATGGACATGGTCGGGTGGCCCTGAAGGATGGAGGCTATGAGTCCTGGCTTGCGAGCGGGAAGGCGATCAGCTTCGAGGCAAGTCAGCCGCAGGCGCGTCGTTTCATCCCTACCGCCGATCCACAACGGATTGCCAGTAAACTCTCGACCCGGCTGGCGATCGACAACCCAGAGATCGTGCTGATCGATGCGCGCACGCCGGAGGAGTTCGCCGGCGAGGTGAGTGGGGCAAAGCGCTTTGGCCACATTCCCACGGCGATCAACATCCCCTGGGATGCCAACTATGAGCGGGTGGATGGTCAGCCGAAACTCAAACCCCTCAGCGAGCTGCGGGCGCTCTATGCCGGCATTGGCCAGAACAAGCGGATCATCACCTACTGCAACAGGGGCAAACAGTCGGCGCTGACCTATTTTGTGCTACGCCAGCTGGGTTATGAGGCCGCCGCCTATGATGGTGCCTGGTTCGAATGGAGTAATGACTCGACCCTGCCGATCGAACGGGATGGGGATGGCGCGCACTAGCCAGTCGCTACCTGCCGGGAGGGGGCGACGTTGGTTGTCACGCCTACCGATCCGTCAGAAGCTGACTCTGGTAATTCTACTGGCGGTGCTTCTCACGCTGCATATTGGTGGCCTGTTTGTCATCTACTGGGATATCGCGGCATTGCGCCGCGCGGCCCAGGAGAGTGCTCTGGTACTGGCCCAATCGATGAGCCAGAGCTTCGCCAAGATCCTGATGCTCGACTCCACCGATGCGGCGGTGGATACAGTCACTGCACTGCAGGCCTTCACCGAGGTGCGTCAGGCGGTGCTGTTTGATCGGCAGGGTAAGGCGGTATTCCAGTATCAACGCCCCGACAGTCTGGAGTTGGCGCCGCCGGCCTCGCCACAGGGGGAGCAGATTGCATTTGAGCAGGGTGATATCCGGCTCTTCACCCGAGTGCAATTTCAGGGACTGGCGCTGGGTACGCTCTACCTCTGCCTCTCCACCGAATCGCTGGATCAATGGGTGGAGCGCCAGCTGCAGGGGTTTGCCCTGCTGACCCCGGTGCTGCTGTTGATTGCGGCGGGGTTGGCGTTTCTGATGCAGGGTATCTTCTCCCGGCCATTGCTGCATCTGGCCGCGTTGATGGACGAGATGAGTGAGGTGGGAAATCTCGATCTGCGCGCCAGCACCGACGAGCGGAATGAGTTCGGCCAACTCTACGCGGGTTTCAACCGGTTGCTCGATGAGATCCAGACCTCGCAGAGGGCGCTGCAGGAGCAGAAGTTTGCCCTCGACCAGTCGGCGATCGTTTCCGCCACTGATGTCACCGGCCGGATCATCTATGTGAATCAGCGTTTCTGCGACGTCTCTCACTACTCTTCCGATGAGCTGATCGGCGCCAAGCACAATATCGTCAAGTCGGATGAACATCCTCCGGAGCTGTTCCGTGAGATGTGGCGCACCATCGCCGCCGGTCGGGTCTGGCATGGGGTGCTAAAGAACCGCAACAAACTGGGTGGCTACTACTGGGTTGACACCACCATCGTCCCTTTCCTGAATGACAGAGGAAAACCCTATCAATACCTCTCGGTGCATTTCGATATGAGCGCCGAGAAAGAGGCGGAGCAGGCTCTGTTGCAGGCGCGAGAGAACCTTGAGGCGCGGGTCATCGAGCGCACCCGTGAGTTGGAGGCATCCCGCGACCAGCTGATTCACGCTGAGAAGATGGCCGCGCTGGGTAGCCTGGTGGCAGGGGTGGCCCATGAGATCAACACTCCGGTGGGGATCAGCGTGACCGCCGCCAGCTATCTGCAGGAGGCGCTCCGCGGGCTGCAGCAACGCTACGCCGAGCAACAGATGACGCGCCGTGAGTTGGAGTCGTTTCTTGAGATGACCGAGGAGAGCTGCCGTATCCTGGTGAGCAATCTGCAGCGAGCGGCCCAGCAGGTGCGTAGTTTCCGTCAGGTGGCGAGTGATCAGAGCCAAGAGGCGCGCCGTGAATTCGAACTCTGCAGCTATCTGCAGGAGGTGCTGTTGAGCCTGCGGCCGCGGCTGAAAAAGAGCGGCCACGCTGCCACGCTCGACTGTGCCGCGGAGATCACCCTCGACAGCTATCCCGGCGCCCTCTCCCAGGTGATCACCAATCTGATTACCAACTCACTCGAACACGCTTTCACTGAGGGTGAACATGGGCATCTGCAGATCAGCGCCGAGCAATCTGGGGAGCGGCTGCTGATCGACTACCGCGATGATGGGCGGGGCATCAGCGAGGCCGATCTGACCCGGCTCTACGAGCCCTTCTTCACCACCGCCCGCGGCCAAGGCAACACCGGCCTGGGGATGCACATTGTCCACAATCTGGTGACCGGCCCGTTGGGGGGGCATCGAGTGCCAGAGCAGTCTGGGCAAGGGGGTACGCTTCTACCTGGAGATTCCGCTCGAGGCCCCGGCCGCCTGAAACGGATCATGTAAGCCCTCAGCACTCATCCTCACGTCGTGCAGTGACTGCTATCCCCTCCCCCATCAGTGTGATTTCCAGCGTGATCGGCCGGCAGCAAACGGAGCAGTCTTCGACATAATTTTGCTGAAGGATGCTGGGGTCGATCAGGATGATGATGGATTCCCCGCAATAGGGGCAGAAGATGGTCTGAGCGTCGAGTAGGGAGATGGTGAAGGCCTCGGGTGATCAGTCGTTGGCCTGCTTGCCGGCATCGAAGGCGGCACGCAGCGCCGCATGGATATTCGGGTGCTGTGCCAGATCATCGATCGCCAGGTGCTCCTTGGCGATCTTGTGCAGTGCAGCGAACTCTGGCTGTTGCTGCCAGAGTTGGATGAACTTTTGCAGATCAAAGTGGCCGTCGCTCAGGCATTCGATGGCCAGTCCACGTGGTGTGCTGAACTCGATTGGAGTTGCCTCCATCACCTCATAGAGGTAGGAGTAGGTATCGATCTGGTTGAGCCTGGCGAGTAGCCGATGCAGATCAGGTGATTCATCGCCGGATTCCATCAGCTGATCGAGGTCGATGGTGGCGGTCGGAGAGTGGGTCTCTCCCCGAAAACCGAAGACAATGCGGGCGTCGATGGTGTTGTGCACAGCTGGGCCTCAAAGCGGAATCTAAATCTAGGAGAGGAACTATAAAAAGTTGCCGGCGGGGAGTACAGCAGAGATCAGTCTTCTATTTGGGAATCGGCCTGGGCGAAGCGCAGCAGAAATGGCGACAGATAGGCACTGCTTGCCGCTGAGTAGTCGCGCTCGGCACGATAGATGGTCAACAGACGGGCCACATAGGGGCTTGCTGTGTGGCTGAACAGGAGTGCCGAGACCTTGGCCTGGTTGTATGCGTGTCCGCGTAGATCGGTGCGGCCGACCAGATAGAGCTGGTGGCAGGCTGCCTGTTTGATGATCGCGGCAACCGCATGGCTTGGCAGTAGCAGGTAGAGACGCCCTTGCGCGTCGATCAACTCTGCGGCAATCGCGAGCAGTTGTTGATAGGGAAGCTGGTCAGTATGACGGGCCGTAGCGCGGAGCGGATCGGCGGTGCGGGTGTGATCGGTAAAAAATGGCGGGTTGCTGATAATCAGGTCATAACGCGTCGGATCGCCTGCGGCAAACTCTCGGATATCCTGATGCACTGCCTGCAGCCGTCCGGCCCAAGGGCTGTTGCGGAAGTTATCTCGGCACTCGTCGAACGCCTCCTCCGTCAGCTCAACCCCGGTCACCGATCCGGCACCCAGCTGCGCCAGCATCAGTGACAAAAGTCCGGTGCCGGCGCCGATGTCGAGTACCCGGTCATCTTTTTGGACCGGCGCCATCGCGCCAAACAGGGTGGCGTCGGTGCAGACCTTCATGGCGGAGTGCGCCTGAGCGACAGAAAACTGCTGGAATTGGAAGGTCGACATGGTGGGTAACCGGACGACCGCAGCGGGTCGTCCGGGGGTGTGGTTGGTTAGCCGAGCAGCTCTGCCATGCGTTTGCCCATCTCCGCTGGTGAGTGCACCACATGGGCGCCGGCGGCCTCTAGAGCCTCGAATTTGGCGTTTGCGGTGCCCTTGCCGCCGGAGATTATCGCCCCGGCATGGCCCATGCGTTTGCCAGGCGGTGCGGTGACGCCGGCGATATAGGCCACCACCGGCTTGGAGACGTGCGCCTTGATGTACTCCGCGGCCTCCTCCTCGGCGGAGCCGCCGATCTCGCCGACCATGATGATGCCCTCGGTCTGCTCGTCTTTTTCGAACAGCTCCAGGCAGTCGATGAAGCTGGTGCCATTGATCGGATCGCCGCCCAGGCCGACGCAGGTGCTCTGCCCCAGGCCCGCTTTGGTAGTCTGCCCCACCGCCTCATAGGTCAGGGTGCCGGAGCGCGACATCACGCCGACCTTGCCGGGCTTGTGGATCACCCCGGGCATGATGCCGATCTTGCACTCACCGGGAGTGATGATGCCGGGGCAGTTGGGGCCGATCAGGCGCGCGCCGGTGGACTTCAGCGCCTCTTTGACCCGCAGCATATCGAGCACCGGGATGCCCTCGGTGATGCAGGCGATTACCTTGATGCCGGCGTCCGCCGCTTCGAGAATTGCATCGGCGGCAAACGGTGGTGGCACATAGATCATGGTGGCATCGGCGCCGGTCTCGTTCACCGCATCATGCACGGTGTTGAAGACCGGCAGCTCCAGGTGGCTCTGGCCGCCCTTGCCGGGAGTCACACCGCCCACCAGGTTGGTGCCGTAGGCGATCGCCTGATCGGAGTGGAAGGTGCCCTGCTTGCCGGTAAAACCCTGACAAATGACCTTGGTGTCTTTGTTGACGAGTATGCTCATTTTTTTGTCCTATTCTCCGTAGGAGCGCCGCTTGCGGTGCGAATATCCGGACCGGTGCGCGCCACAAGCTGCGCTCCTACGAATATCAAATCATGCAGCTGCAGCGACAGCCTTCTTGGCGGCTTCGGTGAAGTCGGCGGCGGTGATGAAGTCGAGTCCGCTCTCCTCCAGCATCTTCAACCCCTGTTCAGCGTTGGTGCCCTCCAAGCGGACCACCACTGGCACCGCAATACCAACGTTCTTGGCTGCGGTGATCACCCCTTCGGCGATCAGGTCACAGCGCACGATGCCGCCGAAGATGTTGACCAGCACGGTCTTCACCTTGGCGTCGGAGAGGATCAGCTTGAACGCCTCGGTGACCCGCTCAGCGGTGGCGCCACCGCCCACGTCGAGGAAGTTGGCCGGGTCGCCGCCGTGCAGCTTAACCATGTCCATGGTCGCCATCGCCAGGCCGGCGCCGTTGACCATGCAGCCGATGCTGCCGTCGAGGGTGATGTAGTTGAGATCATGCTGGGCGGCGGCGGCCTCTTTCTCATCCTCCTGGCTCGGGTCGCGCAGCGCGACGAGATCCTGGTGGCGGTAGAGCGCGTTGCTGTCGATGTTGATCTTGGCGTCGAGAGCCATCAGCTGGCCGTCGCCGGTGACGATCAGTGGGTTGATCTCGATCAGGCTTACGTCCTTCGCCATATAGAGTCGGTAGAGCCCCATCATGATGCGCCCGAACTGCTTGATCTGATCACCCTCCAGCCCCAGACCGAAGGCGAGCTTGCGGCACTGGTAGGGTTGCAGGCCGGCGGCTGGATCGACCACTGTGGTGAGGATCTTCTCCGGGGTCTCGGCGGCCACCTCCTCGATGTTCATGCCACCGGCAGCCGAGGCCATGAAGGTGACGCGGGAGCAGGCACGATCCAGCAGTGCACCCAGGTAGAGCTCACGGGCGATGTCGCTGCCCTGCTCCACCAGCACCAGGTTGACCGGCAGCCCTTCAGGGCCGGTCTGCTTGGTCACCAGGGTCATGCCAAGGATCGCCTCAGCTGCCGCCTCGACCTCATCGAGACTCTTTGCCAGCGTCACCCCGCCGGCCTTGCCGCGACCGCCGGTGTGGGCCTGGGCCTTGACCACCCAGACCTCACCACCCAGCTCCTGGGCCGCCGCACGGGCATCGCTCGGGCTGGAGACCGCCTTACCCTCCGGGACCGGGATGCCGTAGTCGGCAAACAGCTTTTTTGCTTGGTATTCGTGTAGATTCATCTGCTTTCCTTTCTCGTAAAGGTAAGTGGCGCGGACAAGCCGCTCGTCCGCACCTCGCTATCTATAGCCGGCCAGGTGCATCAGGCGATCCTGCAACTGTTGCGCGATCTGCGTCTGTGCGCTGTCGCGGGTGGCGTTGAGCTGTTGTTCATAGTCCGCCTTCAGGGCAGCGAGCTCGGCCTGATGTTGTGTTGCGACCCGCTCTTCGGCCTCTGCCTCGACCCGCGCGGTGAACGGGGTGACGATGCCGGCTAACTCCTGCAGGGTGCGCCAGATATGCAGCTGGTCAGCGGCCATCTGCGCCAGTTCAGGATCGATCCGCAACACCATAGCATCCCCTTTGCCCTGAGTGACCGAGAGGATCGGTGTCTTCTTCTGTCGCGCCGCTGGCTCGAGTTCGAGCCAGTCGAGCAACGTGGTGGGGGCTGGATCGTCATCCGCCAGCGCTCGGAAGCGGCTGGCAAAGCGCTGCTCGGTGAGAGCCCAGTGGGCCGGGGTGAGCGGCTGGCCATCATCGCTGTTGTGTAGCAGCGCACCGCGGGCCGGATTGCCCTGCAGATCGAGGCGGCTGCCGAATACGCCTTCGCCACGAGGATCGTAGCTGAACAAGGGGAAACTGCGGCTGCGCACCGCCAGTCGCGTCTGCTCCAGGGTGCGATCGCTGGCAAAGCCGTGGCGCTGCGGGCTCGGAGCGTGCAGACGGATCAGTGCCGGGCCGCTGAAGTCGAGCGCGCTGCGCAGACTGCGATGCAGGTGCGAGGGATCGGCGATGCTGCACTGGGCGACGAAGGCGCTGCGCTGGGCGAGTGCCATCAGGCCGAGATTGGTGCGGGCGTCGTGACTGGCCGCAAGCGGCTTGCCCTGCTGCTCGATCTGATCGAGCCCGCCGTCGAGCTCCGCCAGCAGGATCACCTTGATCGGCAGGCCGGAGTTGAGCAGGCTGGCGATCTGCGAGAACTCCTCGCCGCCAAGCGCCTCCTCGCTGCCGATCAAAAGCAGTGGCGGACAGAGCGCGCGCTCCTCCGCACTCAGGTTGTCCCATGTGAGCTGCTGTGGCGCGATCGGGTTGCGTCCTGCCTCGCCCAGCTCCTGTTTGGCCTGATGCACCAGGCGCAGGGTCTGCAGGGCCGTCGCCAGCTGCCCCTGCAGCAGCCCCATGGCGAGTTCGCTGGTGGCGCCCGGCAGGCCGAGGCTGACCGGCACCTGGAACGGGTTGAGCGGAAAAGTAGCCGCCCATTCACTGATGCTGCCGGGGGCAAGGGCGATGCCGTAACGGGCGCGGCCCAGCCCCTGTGGGCCCTGCACCAGCTGCCAGTGGTGTTGGCTGAGTTTTTGCGCCAGCCGGGTCAACCTGGCCAGGCGCACTGCATCCACGCCGCTGCTCTCGAGCTGGTCGTTGGTGTGGTCGATCAGTTCTGAGATCTCGACACTGCGGCTCTGCAACTGCTCGAGTCGCTTGGAGAGGGTGTCGAGATCCGCGCTAGGCAGCGCATCCACCAGGGTCTCGCGGATCAGTCCGCTGATCCGGCTCTGCAGCTGTTCCAGTTCGCCGGCAAAGCGATGCAGCAGCGGCTGCATACGAAACTCGGTGGTACCGAGGATCTGCCGCAGCGCGATCTTCTCTCCCGAGCCCGCCTCGGCGGTATCGCCGCTGGCCAGCGCCAGCAGTGCATAGCGGGAGAGTTGCTGCGCGCCCATCGGGCCGGGTTCGGCCTCACCGGCAACACGCTCGATGGTTTCAGAGGGGGTGTCGGGGAGCTGCTCCCAGGCCTGCCACTGCTGCTGTGCGCTGGCGAGCCGTTGTTGGTCCTGGGGCTGCGGGGTGAGCGCCTGGGGCTCGCACACCGCGATGCAGAGGCCGCAGGCCTTGCAGGCCTCGGGATTGATAGTAAGGGTGAGCAGCTCGCCGCCATCCTTTTTCAGCTTCTCGCCCTGGTGAAACAGCGTCTCGGTGATCGCCAGGGGCAGGCTGCCGAGGGCTGCTTCGACTCGCGCAAGGGCGCTCTCTGCCGCCTCGCGGCGCTCCTCCGCCAGCGGCGCCTTCTGCTGTAGCCAGTCGAAGGCCTCGTGGATCAGCTGCTGCGCACTATCGCCGCTGAACTCGCCCTTGCGGCCGCGGGCACTGATGCGGGCGCCGAGTTTGGAGGCCATTGGCCGCAGCGCATCTGCGCCGCTGATGCCAATGCCGGCGTTGATTAGCGCGGTGGGGCTGATGGCGGTGCTGCCGATGGCGCTGTCTGGGCAGTTGCTCCAGCAGTCGCCACAGGCGGTGCAGGCGGCTGGGTCAAATACCGGCAGCAGGGTGCGGTTGCCGCTATGGTCGTTAAAGGTAGCGGAGAGCGGCGGGATCACACCGCTGGCGAGATAGGGGTCGGGGGTCAGCTGCGCCTGCTCGCCCTGCCGGTAGAGGATGCCGGCCTGGTCCCAAAAACGTGGCAGACTGTCGTAGCGGTCACCGCTGGCCTGCAGGTGACGCACTGCTGCCGGCAGATGGGACGGCTCAGCCGGCGGCTGCTGGCCGGTAGGTGCGGGCAGTGCTGTGTGTCTCACCGACTCCAGTCCGGCGTTGAAGGCCCGCAGCAGTGAGTCGGCACGCTCGGCAGTCTCAGTCTTGAGCTGCTGTTCATGGCTGCTGAGGAATTTACGGGTCGAAATCGCGCTCAGCAGTCCCTCTGCTAGGGTGGCGCAGAGGGCACCGAGGGCCAACTCGCCGCGCTGTTCGGGCTTGAGCCATTTGGGGGCCGGGTAGAGAAACAGTTGCGGGTCGCGGCTGCGGATCTGCCGCTGCAGCCTTGCCGGCAGTCGCGCCAGGGTGTTGCTCTCATCGTCGCCGGCCTGTAGCAGCAGTATGCCGCCCTTGCGCAGGCGCTGCAGCGCCGGGATCTGCTCGGTGGCGTCATGCAGCTCCACCAGCAGCAGGTCGAGCGGGGCCTCGTCGCCGGGATCAGTGGGGCTGCTCTGACTGAAGCTGAAGCTGTCCTGAGCCCGCTCACCCCAGCGTGGGGTGTGCTCGCCAAGACGACTGCGGATGTAGCCACCGGCGATGCTGTGGATCAGCGTAGCAGCCTCTGCCAGTAGGCTGGCACTGCTGTCGGCGGGGCGGTCGACAGCCAGGGTCAGCAGGGCCGGATCGCTGCTGGCCGGTTCCTTCTGTCTGGCGCGCAGACCGAGGGATTCGATCTCCGGGTAGTCGCGGCGCAGGCTGTCGAGCAGTACCTGGCGCTTCGGCTGGTGGGCGTTGCTCTGGGTAAAGTCGATGCCAAGGTAGCGCTTGCTGCTGCTCTCACGATGCGCGATCTGCAGCAGCTCGGTCAGGTCAGCGCTACGTAGCGGAAAGCCGCCACAACCGTAGATCACCGACTCAAGACGCGGTGCAGCGCCACTGAACTCGCCGCGCTCCTGGCCTCTACCGAGAATCTGCCGCAGCTCCCGTAACAGCGGCGGATCGCCTGCCAGCGGGGTCTCGGCCCGCTCCATCACGATCAAGCGCTTTTTCCCTTGCAGCAGCTTGAGCAGGTGCGTCTCCGGCAGCGGGCGCAGACTCTTTAGCGCCAGCAGGCCAGTGGCCTTGCGCTCGCGTTTGTTGAGCTGACGGTGTGCCTGTAGCGCCGGCTCGAGGGCGCTGCCGAGCAGGATGATTAGCTGGTCGGCCTGTTCGGCCTGCTGGCTGAAGAGGGCGCTATAGTTACGGCCGGTCTCGGCGTTAAAGGCATTGAAGGCCTGTTCGAGGCTATCTGACAGTTCGCCCTGCAGAAAGGTGGCGTTGGCGGCACGGCTCAATCCCTGGGCGCGTCCATCTCTGTGCGCTGACTGCAGGCTCGGTCGGTCGAGGCTGTGCCAGCCCGGTACGGGCGGGCGTTGTTCGCCGAACAGTAGCCGCTCGGCGGCGCTCTGGCTCTGTAGGTTCTTTTCGGTCTCGCCGATGTAGCGCTGGATCAGCGCCGGTGAGAGCAGCTGCACATCCTGCAGCGCATTGGCGGTCTCGCCGCTGTCGATGGCGATGATGGCGGGGGTCAGGTTGGCCTCTGCGACTCGGCGGGCGATCAGGGTAAAGTCCACCGCCTCCTGCACATTGCCGGCGATCAGCAGTAAGCAGCCGCTGTCGGCGAGTTGCTGCAGCGCCTGGTGGCTGCTGCCGGATTTGTCGATGTCGCGGTTGCGCGCGTGGATCACCAGCGGCAGACGTTGTTCGACGGCGCGCTGCAGCAGGTCGAGGGCACCGCTAAGCTCGCCGCTGTCGAGAAACAGGGTGGCGCGGCGTCCTGCGCTGGCGAGCCCGATGGCGCTGGCCAGCGCGCCGCGGGCGCTGGAGGCGCTGTGGCTGCTGAGGTGTTCGCCAAATACGTTATGCAGCTGACGGCTCTCTTCAGAAAGCCAGGCGAGATTGGCGTGATCGGTACCGTGGCGGTTACTGATCGCGGCATTTTCGGCGATACAGGCCTCGGTGATGGCGATGGCGCTAGCGCCATCCAGCAGGGTATGGATGCCGCTGTCCTGCGGCATCAGCCCGGCGGGGGTGCCAAACAGCTTGCGGTAGAGTTTGATGGCGGTGTTAGTGAAGGCGGGCATATCGTTTTTCGCTTTCGGCTTGGGCGCTCTGCTGTTCGATGAACTGGCCATCCTCCAGCCATTGGATGGCGGCGGTGGGACAGCGGCGGGTGGCGAGGTCGGTCATCGGCGCGCCCGATTTCAGGTCGATCAGCGGCAGATTGTCGCTCATGGTGATGAGGCCGGGGGCGGCGTCTGCGGCACATTTGCCGCAGGCGTCGCAGCCCACTGAGCAGAGCACGGTGACCGCCTCGCCTTCGAGGGGGTTGTTGCACTGCACGTAGAGTTTCTGCGTTAGCGGCAGCAGTTCAAACAGGTCTTTGGGGCAGGCCTCGACGCAGTCGCCGCAGGCGGTGCACTTCTCGACGTCTACCTGGGGCAGGCCGTTGGCGTTCATATGGATCGCGTCGAAGTCGCAGGCGACCTTGCAGTCAGCCAGTCCGAGGCAGCCCCAAGAACAGCCTTTGCCGCCGCTGGAGACGGTGGCGGCGGCGCGGCAGCCCTCGAAGCCGGCATATTCGGCGATCTGGAAGGCCTGAGCCTTGCCGCCGGCGCAGCGTAGCCGAGCGACTTGCTTGTCGGCTTGGCCGGCGTCGACGTCGAGAAAATCGGCAATCGCGTCGATGGTGGCTTCGTCGGCGACGGTGCAGCCGCTGGGTTGGGCCTTGCCGGCCACCAGGGCCTCGGCAAACGGCAGACAGCCGGGTTCGCCACAGGCGCCGCAGTTGGTGCCGGGCAATAGCTCATCGGTGGTGGCGATACGCGGATCCTCCTCCACCTTGAGGAATCTATAGGCGACCGCGAGGATGATGCCGAAGAATAGCCCGATGCCGGTCATGATGCCGGCAGAGGAGACGAAACTGCTGAGCAGCTCAGACATACCGGACCTCTGGTTCTACCTGGAGCTGGTGGCTCATGCTGGCTGCAATGCGTTGTTCCTCGCTGTCAGCAGTGCTGTCACCAGCGCCGTCAACATAGCCGTGATTTGTCGTGTCTCGGAGATCCATTGATCACCTATCGATGGTTCGATGTGCTCGATCTTTTGGCCAGTCTCGATCTGCCGGAGCAGCTCTCTGCAGGCCTTGCGGGCCGAAACCAGATGGTCGGCGCAGTCGTTGAAGGCAGTGCGCGCACGTCCCTCAGCGATGCTGGAGGCGATAGCGTGACCGATCTGGGTTATCTGATCCCAGAAGTCAAAGTCCTGACAGTCGATCAGCTCCAGGTAGATGTCAGTACTGAGTTGCGTGGCGCGGATCCAGACCTCTGCACACTCGAACTCGACTGCCACCTGCTTATGCATCTTCTCTGCCTCGATTCCCTGTTGCTCTCTCAACAAGAGCCATTCAATCTCGCGCTATCTCTGACTTGATACCTGTTTTAGCCTGCCGCTCAGTTGTACGCTGCCGCCCGTTCGATCAGCTCATCTAGCCCGGGCTCAGCGTCGTTGAGTGGTTTGCCCGGGTGGATGCAGTCGGAGGGGCAGATCTCTGCCGCTTCCACCATCTGGGCGAAGGTGCCGGCGCTGGCGTCAGCGATGTAGGCCTGGTTGCTATCGTTGTAGACGAACACCAGTGGGTTGATCGCCAGGCAGTCGTTACAGCTGGTGCAGAGTGGGCTGTCGATCCAGGGGTCTTCGTAACCGCCGATATCCTCCTCTGCCTCCGCCTCGTCTGGCGTCTCCGACTCAGCCGTCGGCTCGCTGACATCCGCTGCAGCCGGGCTGGGTTGTACCGGGGCAGTGGCTGCAATGCGCGGTGTGGCGCTTGTGAGATCCATGCCCATCAGCACCTCGGTGAGGCGCCCCATCACCTCGCTGGCAGCCTCGGCACGTACGCTGTTGATCTCAGCTTCGTGGGCGGCCAGCAGTTCGGCGCGCTCGGCATCGGCGGCGGCCTGGATCTCAGCGCGTGCCTTGGCGATGCCGATCTCGATATATTTGCTACCGATGCCGGCCATCTCCTGCAGGCTGTGCCAGTAGTTGAGGCGGTCGCGGCAGGCGTGCACCAGGGTCAGGCTGACCGCCAGCTGACGCAATTCGCCGTTGGCGTTGATCGCCCAGACATAAGGGATGTAGGCATCGGTCTGCTGCTGTGGCAGCGCTAGGTAGTCGGCAATCGGCAGTAGATTGTCCGACTCGCAGACCAATGGCACCGGCGTGAAGTGGTGGTGCAGGCGCGGGATTAGCAGCGCATAGTCGGCAAAGGTGAAGGCGCTCTGTGTCTTGATGACCTCGCCGTCGTTGTCGATGTAATTGAACTCGTGCAGCGGCCAGTCGCGATCGGGTTGGGGGTTGCCGCTGAAATCGACCCGCTCGGCGAAGCTGTCACCTTGCGCCGGGTTGAGCTGGAAGAAGGGGTGGACCCGGCCCTCCAGGGCAGCGCCAGCCACCAGCCAGGCGTTCAGCCCGACCCCTTGCCCCAGCGGACGCATGCCGATGTTGATCAGATGCAGGCTGGTGCGGGTCGCATTGAAAGCGGTGGTGAACTGTTGCAGGAGGTGTTCATGGCGCGCTGCAGAAGTCTGCCCGACCACCGCCTGGCGGTGGGCGATGCCCAGATAGCCGAGTTCGGTACGGAAGTGGGCAAAGGGGTCTTCTTCGGTGTCGCGACCGGGATTGGCGTGGGCCAGCACCCGTACCATGATCTGCACCGGCCGGCCGGAGTTGAGCAGCCGTGAGAACTGCGGCATCGCTTGGTTGGCGACGCGCAAAGCGGTCTCCAGGGCGATCACCGCCGGCACCAGTAGCAGCTCGTGCTGGGAGAAGGCCTCCCAGTTGAAACTAGCGAACCAGGGATCGTGGATCGAAGCGTCGTAGAGATCGTCGATCTCTAGCTGGGCGATCCGCGCGGCGGCAAATACTTTGGCGAGGCGTGCTGCCTCTTGGTCGAATAGATCTTGGGCGGTGGTGCATGGGTCGTCGGAGACCACCGACTCGAAACCTTCGATGTCACTGAAGATGGTGTTGTCCAGGTCTTTCAGGTGGACAAAACGCACCAGGGTGGGTTCCTGGCGGTACTCCTTGAGGATCTCGAGGGCGGTCTGCACGCGCTCTCGGCGCTCTGCGGACATGCCGACCGAACCCTGCGAGTGGTCCATTACTTGGGAGAGTGCGTTGACATCGAAGAGCGCAGCACTGCCGCCAACACTCTCTTTCAGGTGCTCCGGTTTACGCCCTGAATCGGATTTCTCCTTCTCGATATTGAGCAGCCGGCCGAGTCCGAGGATCTGCTCCTGGAGCTGTTCCTGAAACTGCGCCTGACGTGGGATTACCTGATGGCGGATTACATGGATCAGCAGGTGGATGGCCGGGTGGCGACCATAGGCGAGCAGTTGTCCCCCATCCGGGATCGCCTCCAGCAGCTTTTCCAGGTCGTCACTGAGGCGGGCGCTGCTGTCGCTGTCGAGACCGAGTTGCTGCACCATCTGTTCGCCGAGCTGTTGTAACAGCGGGCGGGCAGGCACTGGGGCTTCATCGTCCTTGGTGGCCTGGCGCAGCGCCTGCTCAATGCGCGGCAGGTTGTCTTTAAGGATGCGGGCATTGTCTGCGCCGGGAGCAACTGATTCGAGCGTTTCGCTGAGAAACTGGCTAAGGGGCTTAGCCAGCTCGGCTGCCTCAGCTGCCTGCCCATTTTCAGCTACAGGGTAGAGAAACAGGGGGTAGTCGTAGCGCAGACGGGAGGCATCCCGGTAGGGGGCCAGCAGAGCGGGGAGATAATCGTCGCCAAAGGGCTCCAGCTGCTCTTGCACTCCCGGGTTGCCGAGATGAAAGTGGCGCAGAGTGTAGAGGATATCCTTGCTCGCCTCGGCATCTTTGATGGCGGGCGGTTGTGCCGGCAGGGCAGAGCCTGCGCTGCCGGCGGTGGGTGCATTGGGTTCTGCGTTCATAGCGCGCTGCCTTGCCCTGGAACGGTTTTGTTGTTAGATGGAGAAGGCGTCGATAGCCTTGTCGATGGCCGCCAGCTTCTCTTCGTTGGTCTTCTCCAGGCCCTGAGCCGAGAGATCTTCGTAGACCACCGCGTCCGGATTGCGGTAGAGCAGGCCGAGCGGGATGCGTGTGGTGTCGTGGGCCAGCGCCATGGCGCCGAGCCAGTCGGACGGGTCGTGCTCCTGTGTCTCTTTGAAGACGCGCAACACCGAATCGTCCATCGGGATGCCGTTCTCGTGGGTCAGCAGCAGCATCTGCTCCGGGTTCTCCTGCATCGGTTTGCAGAAGTCCTCGGAGAAGACCGGGCAGCGCTGCAAGATGCGCACGAAGCTGGTGCCGCGATGCTGGTGGGCCGCCTTGATCGTCTCGTAGAGCATCGGCGGGTTCCAGTCGGGTACCTGGGCAACAAAGGAGACGTTGCTGATGCTCAGGGTGGTGGTCAGCGGATTCAGCGGCGGCAGCAGCGCGCCTCTGGGGTGGGTGTTGGTCTTCATCCCAGTGGGAGTGGTGGGCGAGGTCTGCTTCTTGGTCAGACCGTAGATGCCGTTATCGAAGATCAGCACCACCATGTCCATGTTGAGACGCATGGCGTGGATCCAGGGGCCGGCGCCGATGGAGAAGCAGTCGCCGTCGCCGGTGGCGACCCAGACGTCGAGGTCGGGGCGGCGTGACTTGACGCCATTGGCTATCGGCAGGGCGCGGCCGTGCAGGCCGTGGAAGCCGTAGGTGCCGACATAGTGGGGCATGCGGCTGGAGCAGCCGATGCCGGAGACGAAGACGCTCTTCTCCGGCGGCATCTGCGCATCGCGCAGCACCCGATGGGTGGCGTTGAGTACTGCAAAGTCGCCACAACCAGGGCACCAGCGGGCCTCGCCGCCGGCGTAGTCGCCGAGGGTGAAGTAGCGTTCAAAGACTTCGAGAGACCAGTCTGCTTTCAATCCAAACATGCTGACTCCTCCTTAGTTGTTCAGGCCAGCGAGCTTGCCGCTGATCACGTTGTAGAGCATGCCGGGCTGCAGCGGGTGACCATACACCACCGACCAGCAGTCGATGTCGACCAGGGTCTGGGCGCGCAGGATGATGGCAAGCTGGGCCAGCCGGCGATTCTCTTCGGTGATGAGCGGGTGGCTGAGATCGTCGCTGTAGTTGATCTCGATGGTCATCACCTTCTTGTAGTTGCTGAAGATTTCCTTCAGATGCGGCTCCATCGGCGAGAGGAAGCGCAGGTGCAGCTGGGAGACGCTCTTGCCCTCGGCGCGATGCAGGTCGACCGCTTCCTGCACGGCGCCCATGGTGGAGCCCCAGGAGACGATCAGCAGGTCGCCCTGCTCGTCGCCGTGTACCTCGGGCTTCTTCAGGGTCTTCTGCAGCGCGGCCAGTTTGCGGCTGCGCATGTGCATGCTGGTCTGGTGGGTGTCAGAGTCGTAGGCCACCTTGGAGCGGCTGGTATGCGAGAGGCCGGTCAGCACGTACATGCCGTTGCGCTGGCCTGGGATTGGGCGCTGCGACAGACCAGTCTCCTCATCCCAGTCGTAGGCGGGCACGTTGGGGTCCCAGGGCGACTGGTCGATCGGCGCTGCCAGCCACTCCTCCTGCAGTTCGGGGCGGTTCCAAGGCTGCACGCCGGTGGCTAGGTTGGCGTCGGTGAGCATGATCACCGGACCGCGAAAGGTCTCCGCCAGTTTGCGCGCCATGATTACGAAGTGGAAACACTCCTCGATGGTGGCGGGGGCGATGATGATCTTCGGCGCGTCGCCGGGCATGCCATAGAGGGAGGAGAGCAGATCCGCCTGCTCCACCTTGGTTGGCAGACCGGTGGAGGGGCCGCCGCGCTGCACATTGATGATTACCAGCGGGATCTCCGACATTACCGCCAGGCCAATCATCTCGGTCTTCAGCGCCATGCCGGGGCCGGAGGTGATGGTGCAGGCGGTCTTACCGGCGTAGGAGGCGCCGATAGCGAAACCGATGGCGGCGATCTCATCCTCTGCCTGGTGCACGAAACCGCCGACTTGGTCGTAGATGGCGGCGATATAGTGAGAGGCGGAGGTGGCGGGGGTGATCGGGTACATCGAGACCATATCCATGCCGGAGGCCATCACGCCCAGGCCGATGGCCTGGTTGCCGTTGCAGACCAGCACCTTCTCTTCGCCGGTGAGCGCCTTGGGCTCGATCTCCCAGCTGTAGT
Organism: endosymbiont of Ridgeia piscesae; assembly: GCF_001443665.1. Lineage (NCBI taxonomy): Bacteria > Pseudomonadati > Pseudomonadota > Gammaproteobacteria > endosymbiont of Ridgeia piscesae. The sequence goes on from NZ_KQ557116.1 coordinate 198,582, forward strand.
CAAAGTTGTTGCTGGCATATTCATAACCGGAGTTGAACAGGTCGATGTTCGGCTTGATGACCTTCTCCCCCTTGTGGGCGAAGGTGGCGGCGATCTCACTGCGGGCCAGGTCTGCATCCCGATTGTAGATATTGCAGACCATGCCGAGCACGAACATGTTTTTGCCCTTGCGTGCATTGGAGACGATCTTCAGACACTCCATCTCCATCGGCACCTCATGCACGATGAAGCCGTGTTCGGAGAATTCGCTGATCGCCTTGTTGTACTGCTCCTGGATCTTCTCTTGCGGATCACTCTTCCACTTGTTTTCCAGCAACACGATAGTGCCTTTCTTGTAGGCGCCGTCTGCGATGCGGGAGTAGAGCACCTGCTCGTTGAAGGCGACCACCAGGTCGGCCTCGTTGCCCATGTTAGTGACTCGGTCGGAGCCGATGCGGATGCGGATGCCGGAGGCCCCAGCCGGGGAGCGGGCCGGGGGCTGGATCTCGGCGGGAATGATCTCCACGGTCCAGACCCCGTTGCCCATCTTGCCGCTAACAGAGCCAAGGGTCTGCCCGCATTTCTGGGCACCTTCGCCGGAGTCACTGACGATCTCGACGATGTGTTCGTTGATCTTTGTGGCGGTTTTATTGCCTTTGAATTCGTCCACTTGAACGACGGTCTGGCCGCCATCAGCATGCTGAGTCATAAGCCACCCTGAATCTTCGGTTTTGGCTGGGAGTGAGGCCTGGTCCCGATCCCGCCGCATAAGCGCTTAACTGTTTCTGTCCAGCGGGCCAGTCCGGCCTCTCAGCCTTGGGATCTGGCATGGTCCACGGGATGGTAAACAAATGCGCCACATCGGCGGGTGTGGACAGCCGTCCGGCTCGGGGCGGTTGCCAGGAGCACGGCCTTCTGGAGCTGGATTGTATAAATTTTGAGCCGGGAAATATGGCAAACAATTACCCGTCCGGTCAAATATTTTTTATTGCCTAATGGTTGTTTTATGCATGTTTGCGCATTTTGCTGGCATAAGCTTACAAATTGTGCGGCTGTTCGACGAATATAATGAAGTGGTAAATTTCTGGACAAGACGCATGGGATCTATGTTAGCGGGGCTCGATCGCCTGCAGATACTCATCCCGAAAGTGGTAGAGGGAGCTTTCGAGTACCTTGACTGCGCCATCAAGCAGGTGGCAGCGCCCGGCTCCCGGCAATACCTTGCAGAGGTCGTAGAGGGATTCCAGGTCGGCCTGGCTGCCCTGCCCGGTGTCGATCTTGCTCAGCAGCAGTGAGATGTAGTAGGTGCCGGTCTTACAGGGCGGGCACTGGCCGCAGGAAGAGTCGGCAAAAAAGTTGACGTACTCGGTGACCCGCTTGACGATGCCGGTGCCCTCGGAGACCACGATCATCGCGCCGGTGCCGAGCGCCGAGCGGCGCGCCGCCACCGATTCGAAGTCGAGCGGCACGTCGAGATCCTTGGGTGTGAGGATGGTGTTGGAGGGGCCGCCGGTGAAGACTGCCTTCAGTTCCTTGCCCACCAGCATGCCGCCGCCATGCTCGAAGATCAGCTGCTCCAGCGGTGTGCCCATGGGCAATTCGTAGGCGCCGGGTCTGAGTACGTCACCGCTGAGGCAGTAGATCTTGGTTCCGGTGGCCGCGCCGATCCCCAGCGCCTGAAACCAGTCGGCGCCGTGGCGCATGATGTGAGGCACATTGGCCAGGGTCTCGGTGTTGTTGACCAGGGTCGGGTAGCCATGCACCCCGGACTCGGCGGGAAACGGCGGTTTGCCGCGCGGAAACGGGAAGTTGCCCTCCACCGATTCGATCGCTGCGGTCTCCTCGCCGCCAATGTAGTGGCCGGAGCTCTCCATCACGCTCAGCTCGATCGGCTTGCCCATCTGTTTCGCCAGCGAGAAGTAGAGTTCGGAGTCTTCCCACTGGGCCACCGCCTTGCGCATCTGTTCGAGGGAGTCGTGCTGCTCCGGGTTGATGTAGAAGATGATGCGGTTGATGCCGCAGGCGAGCGTACAGATGCAGGCCCCTTCGATTACCTGATGCGGGGTCTCGCTGAGCAGGATACGGTCCTTGAAGGTGCCGGGTTCGTCTTCGTTGCCGTTGACGATCAGGTATTTGTCGGTGGCATCCTGCTGGGCGGCGAGAAAGTGCCACTTCTTGTGGGTCGGGTAGCCGCTGCCGCCGAGGCCGCGCAGGCCAGCCTGTTCGATCTGCGCAATCAGCTTGTCCGGTGTCTCCAGCAGTGCTATCTGCAGCCCTTCACCACCACCAGCGGTGTGCCAGGCGTCAAAGTCGGCGCCAACCCGGATCGATTCGTGCAGCAGCACTTGATTGGATCGAGCCATGATCTACCTCTGTTTGTGGCGCCGCAGGCCGTCGTAGTCAGCGTCGGCGTCGAATTTGGCGTACTCGGGGAACAGCAGTGGTCCCTTATGATCCATCGGCATGGCTGCGGTCATCAGCTCGCGGCGCAGGCTGCTGAGGTGCTCGATGGAGATCTTGGTGTGGGGCCTACCGTGGCTCTGTTCGGCGGCATGCTGGCCGGCGCGCCGACCGAAGCTGATGATGTCGAGCAATGAGTTGCCCATCAGCCGGTTTTTGCCGTGGATGCCGCCGCAGACCTCGCCGATGCAGTAGAGGCCGGAGGTGCTGGAGGCGCCGTTTTTGTCGATCACCACGCCGCCGTTTTGGTAGTGCAGGGTGGGATAGATCAGCAGCGGGGTGTGGGTCGGGTCGACTCCGCTCTTCTGTCCCAGCTGCAGTAGTTTAGGGAAGCGCTGCTGCAGGATGCCGGGCTTGCGCAGCTCCAGTCCCGGGGTGTCGAGCCAGATGCCGACGGTCTTTTCGTCGACCTGGATGCCGCGGCCCTCCCGGCACTCGCGGATGATCGCGGCGGCGACATGATCGCGGGGCGCCAGCTCCTCGACAAAACGTTCGCCGGCGGCGTTGAGCAGGTAGGCCTCGGAGGAGCGCACGCCTTCGGTGATCAGGGTGCCGGCGAGGTGCTGTGGGAAGGCGAGCCCCGATGGGTGGTACTGGAATGAGTCGAGGTCGCGCAGCTTCGCGCCGAGGCGGTAGGCGAGTACCAGGCCGTCGCCGGTGGCGCCGAAGTGGTTGGAGGTGGGAAAGCCGTTGAGGTGCATACGGCCGATGCCGCCGCTGGCGAGGATCACCGCCTTCGCCTTCACCAGGGTGTAGCGGCAGTTCTTCAGGGAGGAGAGCACTGCGCCGGCACACTCGCCATGTTCGTTGGAGAGCAGCTCCACCGCCGGGTTGTAGTCTCTTACCTCGACTGGGCTGTTGCTGACCGCCTCGCGTAGTACCCGCATCATCTCCAGGCCGGTGTAGTCGCGATAGTAGACCACCCGTGGCGCCGAGGTGCCGCCGGCGCGGCGGGTCAGCAGCTCACCGTACTTGTCCAGGTCGAACTGCATGCCCTGTTGGATCAGCCAGCGGATCACCTCCGGGCCGTCCAGCACCATCTGCGCCGCCAGCTCGCGGTCGACATAGTGGTGGCCACCCTTGATGGTGTCATCGAAGTGCATTTGCGGGGTATCGCCCTTCTCCACCGAGGCCTGGATGCCGCCTTCCGCCATCACCGTGTTGCTGTCGCCGAGGCGCAGCTTGGTCGCCAGTGTCACCTTGGCGCCGCTGCGTGAGGCCTCAAGTGCAGCGGCACAGCCAGCGCCGCCGCCGCCGATCACCAGCACATCGGTCTCGCAGATGTTGGCACCGGCCAGATCGGCCTCGTCGATACGCGCATCTGACTGCAGCATCTGGGCCAGCTGATGGTGGCATGTGTTGCCCTTGTTGGGGCCGACCTGCAGTTTGACCATCGATCCTTCGGTGTGGTCTGGGTGGAACTCACGCAGCAGATCCTGGGTCGGGGTCTTGTCTGTCGACGGGTCGCGGAATTTGAGTGGTGTGTAGCGCCTGAGCGCTTCGCTGTAGGGGATGCCGTTGGCCATGTTGTTTCCGGAGCTGGGGCTCAGTAGGTAACCTGCAGGTCGCCCTTGCGCAGTTTTTCCAGTCGGTTGATCAGGTTCGAGGGGCGGATGTGGAAGTAGGCGGTGACGCGGCGCGAGAATAGCCCGACATGGTTGGGGGAGATGTGTTCTGGGCAGGCGGTCAGGCAGAGGTTGCACATCACGCACTCGACGAACAGTTCACCGGCCTCGCGGAAGCGCCCCTTGGAGGCCAGTTCGACGCCCCGCTCCACCTCGATGCCCTTGGGGCAGGACTGGTTGCAGCCACTGCAGTGACGACAGGCTTCGGCCTCAGGGAAGATCTGGTGGAACCTGGCCTGCACCTCCCAGGAGTTCTTGATGTCGTCGAGTTGGTAGGCGTGGTGGGTCGGGGTCGGGAAGACCAAGAAGTTGACCTGCATGCCCTCCTCCACCAACAGCTGGCAGCCTAGCTCCATCTTCACCTCGGGGCTGTCGGCGCGGCGCACCATCACCCGGCAGGAGCCGCACACCCCCTCCAGGCAGCCAACGCTTTTGACGCGCGGGTAGCCGGCATACCAGAGGGCCTGGATCACCGAGTGGTCCTCCGGAGCGGAGATCTCCTTGCCATTGATGCTGAGGCTGACCAGCTTGTCGCTCGATTGGTTCATAGTGGCTTCTTTACAGTCCGGTGCGCTCGACGCTCGCCTTGACCGCCTCCAGGGTGGTCTCGAACATCTGTTGCTCCTCGGCGGTGAGCGTGAACTCCACCACCTTTTCGACGCCGCCGCTGCCGATCACGCAGGGCACGCCCATAAAGTAACCGTCGACGCCATATTCGCCGCGACATAGCACGGCGGAGGCGATCACTCGCTTTTTATCCTTCAGGTAGGACTCGGCCATCTCGATGGCGGCGGCGGCGGAGCTGTAGAAAGCGCTGCCGTTGCCGAGTAGGCCGACGATCTCGGTGCCGGCGTTGCGGGTGCGCTCGACGATGCGCTGGATCGTCTCCTGATCCAGGAGTTCGGTGAGCGGGATGCCACCGACGCTGGCGGTGCGGGTGACCGGGATCATGGTGGGGCCATGGCCTCCCATCACTAGGCAGGAGACATCCTTCACTGAGAGGCCGGTCTCCATCGCGATGTAGGTGCGGAATCGGGCGGTGTCGAGTGCACCGGCCATGCCGATGATGCGCCCCGCGGGCAGACCGGAGAGCTTGTGGAAGGCGTAGACGATGGAGTCGAGCGGGTTGGTGGTGAGGATCACGAAGGCGTCCGGGGCATGCTGCTTAACTGCCGTGGCGACCTTTTTGGTGACGCTCAGGTTGATATCAAGCAGGTCGTCGCGCGACATGCCCGGTTTACGTGGCACGCCAGCGGTGACGATGATCACGTCGGCACCGGCGATCGCTGCCATTTCGCCGCTGCCGCTCAGTTCAACATCGACGCCGTCCACCGGGCGCATGCCCATCAGATCGAGGGCCTTGCCTTTCATCGGGTTTTGCAGGTGCGGTAGGTCGATAATCACGACATCACCCAGCTCCTTCTGGGTCGCTATCATCGCGAGTGTGCCACCGATCTGGCCGCCGCCGATCAGCGCAATCTTCTTTCTCGACATTAAAAACTTCCTCAGAATTCTTCTACTTGTGTCCGCATCTGTCGGGCATCTTTGGCCGAAAAGTGCCGAAATCATAGGGAAGTCGGTGTTTTTCGGCGGTGGGGCCGCATCGTTCAACGTCGCCCCAAGACGCGCGAACCACCAATCATAACCCAACCGGGTTGGGGGGTAAAAAATGCTGCCTGCTGCTATGACCGTCTGCCGTGCTGATCGTGGCTATTATTGGAGAACGGGTTTGTGAAGCAAGGGATAACAATGAACAAAATTACTATTGTGGGTGCGGGCCGAGTCGGTGAGACCACCGCGCAGATGTTGGCCGAGTCCGAATTGTGCCGGGAAGTGATGCTGGTGGATATCCGCGAGGATGCGCCCCAAGGGGTGGCGCTGGATGTGTTGCAGACCTCGAGTTTCTTCCGTTTCGATACCCGGGTCTCCGGCTCCAACGACCCGGCGGCGATGGCTGGTTCGGATCTGATCGTGGTAACTGCCGGGGTGCCACGTAAGCCAGGCATGTCGCGTTCCGATGTACTGGAGGTGAATCTGGGTGTGATCGACGGCATTGTCGACAATGCTCTGCAGTATGCGCCGCAGGCGATGATGTTGGTGGTGAGCAACCCGGTGGATGTGCTGACCTTCCGCGCCTGGCAGCGCAGTGGTTGGGCGCGCGGGCGGGTGTTCGGTCAGGCCGGGGTGCTGGATGCCTCGCGTATGGCCAGTTTCATCGCGATGGAGACCGGCTTCTCCTCCCGCGACGTGACCACCATTGTGCTCGGTGGCCATGGTGATTCAATGGTGCCCCTGCCCCGTTTTTGCACCATCAACGGTATTCCCATCGAGCACTTCATCAGTCGTGAGAAGATCGATGCGATCATCGAACGGACCCGTAACGGCGGGGCGGAGATCCTCTCGCTGCGCAAGAACAGCAGTGCCTACGATGCCCCTGCCGCGGCCATCACCTCGATGATCGATGCGATCGCCAACAATCGCCGGCGCATCATGCCGACGGTGGCGATTCTGCAGGGGGAGTATGGCGCTGAAAAGATCGCGATGGGGGTGCCCTGTGTGCTCTCCGAGGTGGGGGTCGAGTCGGTGGTTGATCTGGGCCTGACTGCGGAAGAGATGGCGCTGTTCGAGGCCTCGGTGGCGGCGGTGCGGGCGGATATCGCCAGGTTGTAGTGGCTTGGCAAGGAAAAACTATTTCCTGGGAGATGAATGATGACAGAGAAATATTTTTTACTGCAGGATGAAGCGGCAGGGGAATCGATCAGGTTGTCGGTGAGGGAGTCGGTGCAGGGGCCGCCGGCAATCGATGTTTCCAGGCTCTATCGGGATAGCGGGATCTTTACCTACGATCCGGGCTTTATGTCCACAGCCAGCTGTGAAAGCCGCATCACCTATATAAATGGTGAGGCTGGGGTGTTGGAGTATCGCGGTTATCCAATTGAGCAACTGGCGGCTCAGGCCGACTTCATCGAGGTGGCCTATCTCCTGCTCTACGGCGAGTTGCCAAATGCAGAGCAGCTGCAGCGTTTTGATCACCTGATCACCTACCACACGATGCTCAACGAGACGCTGAAAAACTTCTTCAACGGCTTCCACTACGATGCTCATCCGATGGCGATCATGGTAGGTGTGGTGGGTTCCCTCTCTGCCTTCTATCACGACTCCCTCGATATTGATAATCCTCGCCATCGGGAGATTTCAGCGCATCGCCTGATCGCCAAGATGCCGACGATTGCGGCGGCTAGCTACAAGCACAACATCGGTGAGCCGATCGTCTATCCACGCAATGACCTTTCCTACTGCGGCAACCTGCTGCGCATGATGTATGCCACCCCCTGTGAGGAGTATCAGCCCGACCCGGTGGCCGAACGGGCGCTCAACCTGCTGTTCATCCTGCATGCGGACCATGAGCAGAACGCCAGCACCTCCACGGTGCGGCTGGCCGGCAGCTCCCAGGCCAACCCCTTCGCCTGTATCGCGGCTGGTATCGCCTCGCTCTGGGGGCCGGCCCATGGTGGCGCCAACGAGGCGGTGCTGAACATGCTGACGGAGATCGGTGATGTCGCCAATATCGATAAATATATCGCCAAGGCGAAGGACAAGAATGATACGTTTCGGCTAATGGGCTTTGGTCACCGGGTCTACAAAAACTATGATCCACGCGCCGGCATCCTGCGGGAGATGTGCCTGGAGGTGTTGGAGAAACTCGCCGACAGCAACAATCCGATGTTTGAGCTGGCGTTGAAGCTGGAAGAGATCGCCCTCAGTGATGAGTACTTCGTGGAGCGCAAGCTCTATCCTAATGTCGACTTCTATTCGGGCATTATCTACCGGGCGCTGGGGATCCCAAACAACATGTTCACGGTGATGTTTGCCATCGGTCGTACGGTGGGTTGGGTGGCCCACTGGATGGAGATGATGAGCGATCCGCTGCAGAAGATCGGTCGCCCGCGGCAGATCTATAAAGGTGCGCCGCGGCGTGACTATGTGCCACTCGACAAGCGCTGAGTGGAGCGGTCAGGTCGGCGTCTGATTGAGCAGTGCGCTGAGCTGATCACGGTTGATGCTTCTGATCGGCTGGTCGCTGCCGGGTTCGATTGGTCGGCTGTAGCGTCCTTTCGGGGGCAGCACGATCAGTTCAAAGGCGCTCTCGCCGGCGCGAAAGCGGAAGCTGGGCATGGGCTTGGGATGGCCGTTGCCAAACCGCAGCAGGTGTTCGCTGTCACGCCAGGGGATGTTCAAGTCGGAGAGGGCGAAGATCACCTCTTCCGGAGTGTCGGCGAACAGCAGCAGCTGGATCGCTGAGTTGCGGTCTGCGGTGCCGGCTTGCACCGCGCCGATCAGTAGCGGCAGAAAGCGGCTGAGAGCGTGCATCGCTTCGAGGGCGTCGCGTTGAAGCTGCTGCAGCGCGCTGGTCTGCTGCTCACCCAGAAACAGCCGCTGCTGCTCGCGCAACGCCTCTTCGATCTCCTCCCTTCGCGGCATCTGTCGTAGGTCGTTGAGGCCGAGACGGTTTGCCGCCTTGCGGCTGGCGTAGGCGTAATCCCCGGAGCGCTGTTCAGTCAGGATGCGCGCAGCTTCGTAGGCGATGCGGCGCTGAAGTTCACGTTTGTCGGCCTTCATCTGTTGTTTTAGAAAGGATCGACCTCAGGTGTTGATGTGTCGCCGCCGTTGGGGTTGAGGGTGGTGCTTGGAGTTGTTTCGCTGCTGGGTGGTGTTGGCGCGTATTGCTCGCGAAAGGTCTCGAAGATGGCGTTCTTCTGGCTCGCGCTCACCGCCTCACCGGTCTCCGGATCGATACGCACGGTGACCATGCCGGGAGGCATCTCCAGAGGCGATTCCGGTTTTCCTTCCAGGGCGACCCGCATGAAGTCGATCCAGGCCGGGAGCGCTGCTCTGCCCCCCACTTCACCCCGGCCGAGAGGCTGGACGTCATCGAAGCCGACCCAGACGATGGCAACCAGGTCGCGGTGGAATCCGTTGAACCAAGCATCACGCTGGTCGTTGGTGGTGCCGGTCTTGCCAGCCAGATCGCTGCGGCCGAGCTGCTTGGCGCGGGTTGCGGTGCCCGACTGGATTACATCGCGCATCATGGAGTTCATTAGGTAGTAGTTTTGCGCGGAGATGACCCGTTGAGCGCAGCGTTGCGGGGGCGGTTCGGTGGCGGAGAGAGGAGCGGCTTTGTCCGCGGCGGTTGGGCTGGGTGTCTGCTCGGACGGCTCACAGACGATCTCGGGTTCGGCTTTGAAAAGGGTTTCGCTCCGGTCGTTTTCAATGCGTTTTATCAGGTATGGCGTGATGCGATAACCGCCATTGGCCAGCACGGCATAGCCCTGAGCCATCTGCAGTGGGCTGATGGCGCCGCTGCCGAGGGCGAGGGAGAGGTCGTGTGGTAGTTCGCTTTTACTGAAGCCGAAACGGCTGATGTAGTCGAGGGTGGTTTCGATGTTCATCGACCGCAGCAGCCGTATCGAGACGAGATTGCGGGATTTTTTCAGCGCATAGCGCAGCCGGGTCGGACCAAAAAATCGACCGCTGTAGTTCTCCGGTCGCCAGGCTGCCTCCAGTGCTGGGTCTTCAAATACCACCGGGGCGTCGTTGATCAGGCTGGCGGGGGTGTAGCCTGCTTCTAGTGCGGCGGAGTAGATGAATGCCTTGAAGCCAGAACCGGGCTGGCGTTTGGCCTGGGTGGCCCGGTTGAACTTGCTCCAGTAGAAGTCGTAGCCGCCGGTGAGGGTCTGGATCGCGCCGTCGTTGGGGTTGAGGGAGATGAAGGCACCGGCAACTTGGGGGATCTGCGCCAGACGCCAAATGGGTTCGCCCTCTGGCTGCGGTTCATGCGTAACGCGGATCAGGTCGCCGGGTTTGAGGATCTCAGCGGCGTTTTTTGGTGCGTTTCCGACCTTTTCCTGGTTGATGAACGGAGCGGCCCAAGCGAGACCTAGCCATTCAAGCGTGATGCTGTCGCCGTTACCGATGTAGACCGTGGCGGATTTTTCCTGCACCTCGGTGACTATGCCGCTGGTGAGTTGAGCGATCGGCTTGAGCTCTGCGAGCAGTGGATCGAGGGTTTCCGGGATGGAGGGGTGTGGCAGTGTCCGATTGCCCTCCGCACCACGGTAGCCGTGGCGCTTATCGTAGGCAAGTAGGCTGTTGCGTAGGGCAGTGTTGGTGGTCTGCTGAAGGCGGCTGTCGATGGTGGTGAAGATGCGGTAGCCGCCAGTATAGGCCTGGTTGCCAAAACGGGCGACCGCCTCGGCACGGGCCATTTCGGCTACGTAGGGTGCGTCTACCTCGCTGAGCGCCTGGTGCAGGGAAGCGCTCAGCGGGGCGATGCGGGCCGCCTCATACTCTTCAGCGGAGATGAAGTCCAGGCTGCGCATCCTGCCGAGCACATAGTTGCGGCGCTGCTTTGAGCGCGTGGGGTTGCTGATGGGGTTGTTTTTTGAGGGTGCCTTTGGCAGACCTGCAACCATGGCGATCTCCGCCAGTGTGAGTTCGCTGATCGGTCGTCCATAGTAGACCAGCGCGGCTGCGCCAACGCCGTAGGAACGATGCCCCAGATAGATTTTATTGAGGTAGAGTGCCAGGATCTCCTCTTTGCTGAGTTCGCTTTCGATCTTGAGGGAGAGGAATATCTCATTGAGTTTACGGGTGAAGGTCTTCTTTCGACTTAGGAAGAAGTTTCGCGCCACCTGCATGGTGATAGTGCTGCCGCCCTGACGGCGCTCTCCGGTCAGCAGCAGCTGGAATGCGGCCCGTAGCAGGCCGTGATAGTCAACGCCCGGATGTTCGAAGAAGCGGTCATCTTCGGCGGCCAGGATCGCCTGGATCAGGCGCTTTGGTACCTCGTCATATTGCAGCGGCTCGCGACGCTTCTCGCCGAATTCGGCAATCAGTTTGTTGTCGTTGCTGTAGATTCGAAGCGGGACCTGAAAATGGATGTCTTTAAGAACATCGATGGATGGCAGGTCAGGCTTTAGATAAAGATAGGTGCCGTAGATACCGGACAGGCCCAGCAAAAACATGACGAGAGCCGGGAGAAGGATGAATTTTACGATTTTATGCAGTGGCTTCATGCGCTACATCACAGAAAAAAGGGGCCCTGGGAGACCAGAATGGAGTGCTCGTAGATCGAGCCATTGGGCTCTTGGTCGATCAGGGGGGATGACTGAGGACAAAGATCTCTCCGTTAGTCGCGTGCTGCGCGGAAAAGTTGCGTGTTCCAATAAATGTTGTTGGTTATTTTGTCGCGGCGCAGGTCACTGTTTCTCGCTCAGATTATCCCAGTGTTTGTGAGAAGCGATATACTAACAGAACTTGGCAGAGGGTTTGTGGTTGTTGGCAAAAAACGGCTTCACAAAAAAATCATTTGCTGCTATATAGTTAACTAATCTAGTTAAAGAGATTCCTCGGTTTTGGGACTTGGGGAAGGCTTTTCAGGAAACCCGCATGTTCTTCGGTAGAAAAAATCCACCTCTGGTTGGGATTGATATCAGCTCTACGACAGTAAAATTGTTGGAGCTTTCCTCGAATGCCGGCCGTGGTGGCGCCATGTACCGGGTGGAGGCCTATGGTGTAGAGCCTTTGCCGCCAAATGCAGTTGTTGAAAAAAACATCGCCGATGTTGACGCTGTGGGAGAGGCGATCAAGGCTGTATTGCGGCGTTCCGCTTCCAAGGCAAAGCAGGCGGCGGTGGCCGTCTCGGGATCGGCGGTTATCACCAAGGTGATCTCTATGCCGGCCGCCCTGTCAGACCAGGAATTGGAGAGCCAGATCCAGCTGGAAGCTGATCAGTACATCCCTTACCCCTTGGAGGAGGTCAATATTGACTTTGAGGTGCTGGGAACATCGGAAAAAAATCCGGAGTTGATGGATGTGCTACTGGCGGCGTCGCGTAGTGAGAATGTGGACGATCGGGTTGCTGTCTTGGAGTTGGCCGGGCTGACTGCGGCAATCGTCGATGTTGAAGCCTATGCGATGGAGAACGCATGTTCTCAACTCGTTGACCAGTTGCCTGAGCATGGGGTTGACCAGACTATTGCCGTGGCCGATATTGGCGCTACCACCACTACCCTCAACGTTCTGCACAACAACAAGATCATCTACACACGTGAGCAGAATTTTGGAGGGCGGCAGCTTACCGAAGAGATTCAACGGAGGTATGGGCTTTCATTGGAAGAGGCAGGAATGGCAAAGCGCCAGGGTGGTCTGCCGGACAATTATGTGCCCGAAGTGCTGGAGCCATTTAAAGAGGCGATGGCGCAGCAGGTGAGTCGCTCGCTCCAGTTCTTCTTTTCATCCAGTGCCTACAGCAGTGTTGAACACATTGTGTTGGCAGGTGGCAGTTCATCGATTCCCGGTGTCGATGAGTTGATCGAGGAGAAGTTGAGCACGCCTGCCTCGGTGGCAAATCCATTTGCCAATATGTCAGTGTCGTCCAAAGTGAAGCCACAGGCGCTTAGCGCAGATGCTCCAGCCTTGATGATAGCTTGTGGGCTAGCCCTGAGGAGTTTCGATTAATGGCGCGTATCAATCTACTTCCGTGGCGTGAAGCGGAGCGCAAAAAGCGGCAGCGGGAGTTTGGTTTCATGCTGATGGCGGCTGTTGTGGTGACGGTCATCGCCATCATCTCATTGCATATGCATATTCAGAGCTTGATTGCTGTTCAGGATAGCCGCAACACTTTCCTTGGGAGGGAGATTGCTATTGTTGAGCAGCAGATCAAGGAGATCAGCGACCTTGGCAGAACAAAGGCGGGGTTGTTGGCACGAATGAATATCATCCAAGAGTTGCAAAGTAGCCGCCCTCAGATAGTCCATCTGTTTGATGAGTTGGTTGCGACTCTGCCGGAAGGGGTCTATCTGACCAAAGTCAGTCAGTCGGGAACCCGGGTGAAGATTACAGGGCGGGCGCAATCTAATGCCAGGGTCTCTGCATTTATGCGCAAAATCGAGGCATCCCAATGGTTAGGCAAACCCAACCTTAACTTGATCGAAAATAAAGAAGAGACTGGTACTGGTCTTAGCCATTTTGTGCTGGTTGCGCAGCAGATCTCCCAAAATAGGGAGGAAGAGAAGTGAACCTACAGGAGCTCAATGAACTTGATTTTAACAACATTGGCCAATGGCCGATGGTGGTCAAGCTTATCCTGGTATTGATCGTGTGCGTGCTGGTTGGGGCCGTCGGATATTATGTGGATACTGAAAAGCAGCTCAAAAAGCTGAAGCAGGTTGAACAGAAAGAGTTGAAGTTGCGTGATGAATTCGTTGAGAAGCAATCGAAGGCGGCGAATCTTGATGCCTATAAAAAGCAGCTTGAAGAGATGAAGCAATCGTTCGGTGCCATGTTGCGCCAGTTGCCGAATAAAACCGAGGTTGCTGATCTGTTGGTCGATGTTTCGCAGACTGGGCTGGCAGCAGGTCTGGAATTCGAACTGTTTAAGCCTCAAGGAGAGGTGCCACGAGAATTCTATGCAGAGTTACCAATCAAGATCAAGGTGAATGGTTATTATCATGAGTTTGGTGATTTTATAAGTGGTTTGGCTGCCCTGCCACGAATTGTCACCATACATAATGTAAATATCTCGCACCGGAAAAGGCGAACAGCGGGGGCAGATGATGGCCGTCTGATTTTGGAGGCAACAGCTAAGACCTACCGCTATATGAACGAGGAGGAGGAACAATGATGCTCTCCTCTCCCACTATGCGCTCAAGGTGGTGGTTTGTTCTGGTGCCGCTTTTTGTGATGGCAGGCTGTACTGAGTCCCGTGTTGATGACCTGGAACGCTTCGTTGCTGATACCAAGTCAGCGACACCGCCCCGTATAGATCCTCTGCCAGAAGTGAAACAGATTGATACCTTCTTATATGAGAGTGGGGGGCGACGTGACCCCTTTTCATCGGAGGTCCAGCAGACAGAGATTGACCGGGTTGCCGTGGATGATGGTGTTTCGCCTAACTTCAATCGACGTAAGGAGGAGTTGGAACACTTTCCGCTCGACTCGATTCGAATGGTTGGTACTCTGGAGCAGGATGGAACCACTTGGGGTCTGGTGCAGACGCCTGAAGGCACGATTCACAGGGTGCGGGCTGGGAATTACATGGGGCGGAATCATGGGCGGGTGACTGTGATTTCGGAAGAGAAGATAGACCTGACGGAAATTGTTCAGGACGGTTTAGGCGGATATCGTGAGCGTTTGGCCTCCCTTGCGTTGACGGAATAATCCAGAGGATTTATGAAATGAATGGTTTGCCAGCGGCAATCAGGAGCGGACTGGAAGAAGGCGTCAACACGCCGTCACGAGGGATAAAGCCCAAGTGGTTCCTGTACCTATTGCTTACCCTGTGGATTCTTCCGGTAACTGCGTTTGCAGATAATCAGCTGAAATCTATCGATTTCTCCGCACTCCCCGGCGATCAGCTTCAGCTCCGGTTGTCACTTTCCGAAAAGATTGTGTTGCCAGCCAGCTTTACGACCGAATCGCCGGCGCGAATCGCCTTGGACTTTGCAGAAGTAAGTAGCGCGCTCGACTATAAAACATTGCCGATTGGTGTTGGAGCCGTACAAAGTGTCACAGCCCTTGAGGCTGGAAACAGAACGCGGGTGGTGATCAACCTGATCAGCACAGTAGCATTCACTCTCAAAGTAGATGGCTTGGATGTGGTGTTGACCTTGGATGCGGGCAACCGGGGATTGGTTGAGTCACCGGAGAAAGGCACAGAAGTGCCTCAAGTCGCGACTGCAGTAGTTGCTAAAGCAGCTGGACATGCCGATAGCATTGAGGAGATCGATTTCAGACGCGGCACAGATGGAGAGGGTCGCGTTTTGGTGACGTTTTCAGATCCTACTATCGCAGTTGATGTGCGGGAAGAGGGTGGTCAGGTATTGATGGAGTTTTTTGGTGTGACTGTGCCGTCATCCTTGGTGCAAACTCTGGATGTGGTTGATTTCGCGACGCCCGTGACAAAGATTGAAACAAGGCCGCGAGGGGAAAATGTTATTGTTTCGATCTCCACAACAGGCGAATACGAATACATGGCGTATCAAGCAAATGATGTATTTGCTGTGGAATTGCGACCTTTGAGCAAAGCTGAAAAGGAAGCTTTGCAGAAAGAGCGGTTGGTTTATTCGGGAGATCGGCTATCGCTCAATTTTCAGGATATTGAAGTGCGATCGGTGTTGCAGTTATTGGCTGACTTTACCGGCCTCAATCTAGTGACTAGCGATACTGTTGGTGGACGGATCACTCTTCGCCTGAAAAATGTACCTTGGGATCAGGCGTTGGATATCATTCTCAAGTCCAAGGGCCTCTCAATGCGGCGCAATGATAATGTCATCATGGTTGCGCCAACTGAGGAGATTGCAGCGCGCGAGCAGCTGGAGCTGGAGTCGCAGCAAAAGATAGAAGAGCTTGCCCCGCTGAGATCGGAATTTATCCAGGTTAACTATGCAAAGGCCGCTGATCTGGCTTCATTATTGAAATCCTCCGAGAATCGTCTGCTGTCTGAGCGCGGTAACGTTACAGTAGATGTGCGGACCAATACCCTACTGGTGCAGGATACTGTTTCAAAGCTTGAAGATATTCGTCGACTGCTGCAAAGGCTTGATATCCCAGTGCGTCAGGTTCTGATTGAGTCCAGGATCGTGATTGCCAACAATGACTTTACCAAGGCGTTGGGTGTGCGATTTGGTGCAACTACCAGTGCCAGTGCGGGTAGTAATGAAGCCTTGATTGCTGGTGGAATGCCCGGCCATATCTCTTCATTCGGCATTGATAAGGGCACTTTTATGACGACGACTACCGGCCAGCCGATTGCCGCCGGTATTGAAATCCCCGCTGGCTCTGGAAATGAGGCGCTGATGGTAAACCTGCCGGCTACAGCGCCCTCTGGCGCCATCAACTTCCTGGTTGGTAAAGTGGGTTCTTATTTATTGCAGTTGGAGCTTTCTGCGATGCAGTCGGAGGGCAAAGGTGAGGTAATCTCAAGCCCGCGTGTTATCACTTCGGATCAGAATAAGGCAACCATCAAACAGGGCGTAGAGATTCCTTATCAGGAAGCCACATCAAGTGGTGCGACCTCTGTGAGTTTTAAAGAGGCAGTATTGAAACTAGACGTCACGCCTCATATAACCCCCGACGATAGAATTCGTATGGATCTTGAGATAAACAAGGACAGTCCGGACTTCTCCCGTTCTGTATTGGGTGTGCCGCCACTCGATACTCGTAAGATCGAGACGACTGTGCTGGTCGATAATGGGGAAACGATTGTTCTTGGTGGCGTATTTGAGCGAACCAAGACCCAGAACCGGGAGCAGGTTCCGCTTTTCGGTGATCTGCCTTATGTTGGGGTTCTGTTCCGAAAAACAGAAAATACGGATGAAAACCGAGAGCTTCTGATCTTTGTGACGCCAAAGATTCTTAAGGAATCCCTTCGAATTCGCTAGGCACATCGATCGTTAAATATACAGGCGCGCCTTTTGGCGCGCCTTTTCTGTTTTAGAGTACCTTTTGCAGGTGCATCGTCAAATGGATATATCTGAGTTCAATGGCTAGGCGACAAAGTCTTTTTTTGATTGGCCCGATGGGGGCTGGTAAAAGCACAGTTGGCAGGCAGTTAGCTGAAGTGCTTGGTATGGATTTTCTGGATTCGGATCTCGAGATCCAGAAGCGCACCGGCGTTGATATCCCCACTATTTTTGAATTCGAAGGCGAGGAAGGATTTCGCAAACGTGAGGCCGTGGTTATTGATGAACTGACCGGTAAGGATTCGATTGTCCTGGCGACAGGTGGAGGTGCTGTATTGCGTGATGAGAACCGGCGCAATCTTTCATCGCGGGGTCTTGTAGTTTACCTCTACTGCTCGCCAGAACAGCAGTTTGAGAGGACATGCAGAGACAAAAGTCGTCCTCTGTTGCAGACAGAAAATCCTCTTGCCAAGTTGCAGGAGTTGATGGCGATACGGGATCCGCTCTATAGACAGACCGCGGACATAGTGATTGCAACTGAGCAGCGGAATGCCCAGGCTGTTGCGAGAGAGATCAGTAAACGTCTGGAGTTGATTGACTGATGAGTATCATTTAGGTGGTTGGTGAGAGTTGCATATGTCTACAAATACTTTGACTGTTGAACTTGGCGAACGAAGTTACCCGATCTATATCGGAGAAGCGATCCACCACCAGGCAGAGTTCTATCGTCGCCATATTACAGGTAGGCAAGTAATGGTGGTGACGAATGAGACCATTGCTCCGCTCTACCTTGATGAGACCCTGTCTGCATTGTCTGGGTATGATGTGGCCACGATCATCCTGCCTGATGGAGAGCAGTATAAGACTCTGGAGACGCTGAACAAGGTCTTTACCGGCCTGCTTGAACATCGCTTTACCCGCAAGGCGACGCTGGTGGCACTTGGGGGCGGCGTGATCGGTGATATAACGGGGTTTGCGGCGGCATCGTACCAGCGGGGGATTCCGTTTATCCAGGTTCCGACAACACTGCTTTCCCAAGTCGATTCATCCGTTGGTGGTAAGACCGGTGTGAATCACGCGCTCGGGAAAAATATGATCGGTGCCTTCTATCAGCCGCTTGCGGTGTTGGCGGATACTGCGACACTCAACACACTGGATGAACGCCAATTGGCGGCGGGCATCGCCGAGGTGATCAAATATGGCCTGATTGTCGATTCAGCCTTCTTTAGTTGGCTGGAGCAGAATATGGATCGACTCCTGAGCCGGGAGCCAGCCGCCCTCGCCCATGCTATCGAGATCTCCTGCCGTTGCAAGGCAGACGTTGTGGCGGCGGATGAGCGGGAATCTAGTCAGCGCGCCCTGCTCAATTTTGGCCATACATTTGGTCATGCGATTGAGACAGGGATGGGCTACGGAGCCTGGCTGCATGGTGAGGCGGTGGCAGCGGGCATGAGCATGGCGGCCAATCTTTCACACAGGATGGGCTGGATAACAGAAGATGACCTGCAGCGTTGTTGCAGCCTGATTGAGCGGGCTGGGCTGCCGATCCGGCCTCCCGCTGAGATCAGTCCGGATCGGTTTCTGCAGCTGATGGCGGTCGACAAGAAGGTACTGGATGGGCGACTCCGTCTCGTATTACTGAAGGGAATTGGGCAATCAGTTGTTACGGATGATTTTGACCATCAGGCTTTGCTGGAAACGTTGGAGTCGTATCGGTAATAATCCGCCTCTCCTGAAAGGTGTGCAGTGGTGATCAGTAGTGATTTTTTTTCAACTCCAGAGCTGACGCAGCGCCTCGATCTGCTTCGACACCTGATTGAAAACAGCGAGTTGCTTCCTGTCGTGCGGGGTGCGGCCGGTGTTGGTAAAAGTGCCATCGTTGCCCAGCTGCGTAAGCAAGCTCCGGAGTCCTGGCAGGTTTGCCTCGTCGATGCGACGCCCCTGACTCAGCCTGATGTGGTGATCTCGACGATCTGCCGTTGCTTCGGCATTGCGCAGGAGGAGCAGTGGTCAAAGGCGCTGAGCAAGCACTTTCAGATGCTGCGCGCTCAGGGCGTGACGCCAGTGATCCTTGTTGACGATGCTCACGAGCTTCCCCACTCTGCGATCATCACCTTGATGCGAATCTTTGAGAAGCAGATCGACGGCCGCCCTCAGGCCAGTCTCGTCCTGTTTGGTAATCCACGGGTCGATACGATACTGACAGCCGCCCCAATTCGGGCAATGGCGACTGACAAACTTCATGTGATTGATCTGCCGGTGATTTCTTTGGAGCATGTCCGCGCCTTCATGGAGTTTATTATCCGTGCCGAGGAGTTGCCGGCACGGCTTGGGTTGAATAACGCACTGCTTGAGCGAATCCACCGCGAGACGGGAGGCAGGCCTGGCGCTCTTGCTTCCTCGATTCTGGATGCGCTCGGGGAGGCAGAAGAGGGCGCGGCTTCGTCTAAGGCTAGCAATATGGCGGTGATCAAGCGCACCGGGATTGCGGTCGTGGTCTTATTGTTAGGTGGCATCCTGCTGTTTCAAGAGCAGATCAATCGTCTTATCGACCCCGGTGTAATCAAGCGTGGTGCGGATCGGCAAACGTTGCCGGTGGAGTCAGAGATGCTGATGCTGGGTGAACTGGACCAGCTTGTCCCGGCGCCGAAACAGACTCCGGCTGAAGTGCCGCGCCAGGAGCCTGCTCTGGTGCTGGCGAACCAGTCTGACGTAGAGGCCGGGCAAGCTCCGGCATCTCCACCAGTGCAAATCGACTCTGCGCCAGTCACACCAGCAGAGTCTGTGCAAATATCCGAAGTGAAGGCGCCAGCCGATGCGGAATCACCGGAGCCGGAATCAATGCCCGTTGAGGTGGCTGAGGTGCCATTAGAGCAGCAGCCAGTGTCGACTGACGACGAAGTGGCTGTGGTCGATGAGCCTGTGATGGTGGATGAGGTGACGGCATCTGAGCCGGAGGAAAATTCCGATCTGGTCCAGCAGGCGCCTGATGCTGCGCCTGAGGTGGGCGGTGAAGATGAAGCCCGAACTGCTGCTGAGTTTGAGTCTGAGCAGAGTGGTGATGCGACTGCTGCCACCGAGACTGAGGATGCCGAAACCTCCGGTGAATCGCCGACTGCTGTCGCGGAGGCGAAGCAAGAGCTGGAGCTGCTGCCTGCGGCTGGCCTGTTGGAGGCAGTCAGTGTAAAAGACAAAAAAGGGGACACGCCAGCGCAGGCTTCTGAGCCGTTTCGACGCGATGCGTGGCTCAAGAGCCAGAAGCCGGATGCCTACGCAATCCAGATGCTGGGTGTCGGTCGGCTTGAGTCATTACTGGAGTTTGTGCGGCGTCATGGGCTGGAGGAGCGGGCGATCTATTTTGAGTCGCGTCGCAATAACAAACCCTGGCATGTGCTGCTGTGGGGTGTCTATCCTGACAGGAAGAGCGCGAAGGCGGCTCAGGCAGAGCTTCCGGCCTCGCTGCGGCGAAAAACGCTCTGGATTCGCGGTCTGGGTTCGATCCAATCGAGCATGCTTGAATCACCTCGATAGACGAGGCAAAACATCTATATTTCAGTCGCTTAAGAGCAGAATGCCTGCTTCACTCTGGAGCTGGATAGCCTCCCGTTAGGCTGTTGATTGTCAAGCACTGGCTTGTGCTCCATTTCTCATATATGCTACGCGGTTTCGTGCGCGCCATATTGCGTTGCAGCAGGTGCTATTGCCCGGCGATCAGCGCCAAACAGGATTCAACTGCCTTGAATAAGCGCCAAATGTCTGGTTTATATCCGGCCTTGGTGTATTAATCGACCTTAGAGGTTTTGCAATGAACCAAGGTGCTTTACCTCCGCGCCAGGGGTTGTACGATCCCGCCAACGAACATGATGCCTGTGGTGTCGGCTTTGTTGCCAACATCAAGGGCGAGAAGAGCCACCAGATCGTCCAGCAGGGGCTGGAGATTCTTGATCGACTGACCCACCGTGGCGCAGTCGGTGCCGACCCCAAGGCGGGTGACGGTGCTGGCATCCTGATGCAGTTGCCTGATGCCTTCTTCCGCGCAGTCATCGATTTTGATCTGCCGGCGGTGGGTGAGTACGCGATTGGCATGCTGTTTCTGCCGCGTAACGAGGCGAGCCGCACTGTCTGCGAAGAGGTCGTCGAGCGCCTTATCAAGGAAGAAGGCCAGCAGCTGATCGGCTGGCGTGATGTGCCGGTAGACAACAGTGGTCTCGGCTACAGCGTGACCCCGACCGAGCCGGTGGTGCGTCAGGTGATCGTGGCGCGTGGCGACAACTGCGCAGATCAGGAAGCCTTCGAGCGCAAACTGTTTGTGATCCGCAAGCAGATCGAACAGCTGGTGCGTAAGGCTGAGATGGAAGGCGGTAGCTCCTTCTACTTCAGCTCCTTCTCCTCGCGCACCATCGTCTACAAAGGCATGCTGCTGTCGAACCAGGTCGGTGAGTACTATGAAGATCTGCGTGATGAGCGGATGACCAGCGCCCTGGCGCTGGTGCATCAGCGCTTTTCCACCAACACTTTCCCCACCTGGGATTTGGCCCACCCCTTTCGCATGATCGCCCACAACGGTGAGATCAACACCCTGCGCGGCAATGTCAACTGGATGCGGGCGCGTAAGCACTCGATGGCCTCGGGTATCCTGGGCGAGGATCTGGAAAAGATCTGGCCGCTGATCCCGGAAGGCCAGTCCGACTCGGCCTGCTTCGATAACGCCTTGGAGCTGCTGGTGGCCGGCGGTTACAGCCTCTCTCACGCGATGATGATGCTGATCCCAGAAGCCTGGGGTGGTAACAAGCAGATGGACCAGCAGCGCCGCGCCTTCTACGAATACCATGCGGCCCTGATGGAGCCCTGGGATGGCCCCGCCGCAGTCGCCTTCACCGATGGTCGGCAGATCGGCGCCACTCTCGACCGCAACGGCCTGCGTCCTGCCCGTTACCTGATCACAGAGGACAATCTGGTGGTGATGGCCTCTGAGATGGGCGTGCTCGATATCCCGGAAGAGAAGATCGTCAAGAAGTGGCGTTTGCAGCCAGGCAAGATGTTTCTCATCGATATGGAGCAGGGGCGCATCATCGACGATGCTGAGCTGAAACAGCAGATCGCCAGCGCCAAGCCTTACCAGGCGTGGCTCGATAAGACCCAGATCCACCTGGACGCCCTCCCCTCAGATGTCGCTCCAATGGCTCCGGATGGCGCGACTCTGCTGCGCGCTCAGCAGGCCTTCGGCTACAGCCAGGAGGACATCAAATTCTTGCTCACGCCGATGGTGCTGACTGGTCAGGAGGGCACCGGCTCGATGGGCGCAGACAACCCGCCCTCGGTGCTGTCGCTGCGTGCCAAGCATCTCTCCACCTATTTCAAGCAGAACTTCGCCCAGGTGACCAATCCGCCGATCGACCCGATCCGCGAGGAGATCGTGATGTCGCTGGTGAGCCTGATCGGGCCGCGGCCAAACCTGCTGAACCTCTCCGATGCGGGTCGACAAAAACGCCTGGAGGTCTCCCAGCCGGTGCTGACCAATGAGGACCTGGAGCGCATCCGCCACATCGAAGACAATACGGGTGGTGCCTTCCGCACCAAGACCCTGCATATCAGCTACCCTGTCAGCGAGGGCGCGGCAGGGATGAAGGCGGCGCTGAGCGCGCTCTGCGAACTGGCAGAGCAGAGTGTTGAAGAGGGCTACAACATTCTGATTCTCTCCGACCGCCGGGTCGATGCCGACAACATCGGCATCCCGGCGCTGCTGGCCACCTCTGCGGTGCACCACCACCTGATCCGTAAAGGGCTGCGTACTGAGTCGGGGTTGGTGGTCGAGACTGGTGGCGCGTTGGAGATACACCACTTCGCCACACTCGCCGGCTACGGTGCCGAGGCGGTCAATCCCTATCTCGCCTTCGATACCATTCAGGCGCAGCTCGCCTCACTGCCTGAGCCGCTGGCGTTTGCCGAAGCCCAGGCCCGCTACATCAAGGCGATTGGTAAGGGGCTGAAGAAGGTGATGTCGAAGATGGGCATCTCCACCTACCAATCCTACTGCGGTGCGCAGATCTTCGATGCGGTGGGTCTCTCCAGTGCCTTCATCGACGACTACTTCAGCGGTACCACCACCACCATCGAAGGTGCGGGCTTGTTGGAGGTTGCCGCCGAGGCAGTGAAGTGGCATGGCAAGGCCTTTGGTGAGCAGCAGATCTACCAGAAGCATCTCGATGTGGGCGGCGACTACGCTTACCGGCTACGTGGTGAGGATCACAACTGGACCCCTGAGAGCATCGCCAAGATGCAACACGCGGTACGTGCCAACGACTGGAACAGCTACGAGGCGTTCGCTAAGTCGATCAACGAACAGAATGAGGTCCTGCTGACTCTGCGCGGCCTGTTCGAGTTCAAGTTTGCCGAGCAGCCGATCCCGCTGGACGAGGTCGAGCCGGCTAAGGAGATCGTAAAACGTTTCGTTACCGGCGCCATGTCCTTCGGCTCCATCTCCTATGAGGCTCACTCCACCCTGGCGGTGGCGATGAACCAGATCGGCGGCAAGTCGAACACCGGTGAGGGCGGCGAGGAGCCCGCGCGCTTCAATCCGCTGCCGGACGGTTCGCGTAACCCGGAGCGTTCCGCCATCAAGCAGGTCGCCTCCGGCCGTTTTGGCGTGACCACCGAGTATCTGGTCAATTCCGATGATATTCAGATTAAGATGGCCCAGGGCGCCAAGCCCGGTGAGGGTGGTCAGCTGCCGGGCCACAAGGTCAACCAGCAGATCGCACGGGTACGCCACTCCACCCCGGGTGTGGGGCTGATCTCGCCGCCGCCGCACCACGACATCTATTCGATCGAGGATCTGGCCCAGCTGATCCACGACCTGAAGAACGTACAGCCCAAGGCGCGGATCAGCGTCAAGCTGGTCTCGGAGGTGGGTGTGGGCACGGTTGCCGCTGGCGTTTCCAAGGCCCACGCCGACCATGTCACCATCTCTGGCTACGACGGCGGCACTGGCGCCTCGCCGCTGACCTCGATCAAGCACGCCGGTTCGCCCTGGGAGATCGGCCTCGCCGAGACCCACCAGACTCTGGTGCTGAACCGCCTGCGCTCACGCATCGCGGTACAGGCTGACGGCGGCATGCGCACCGGTCGTGACGTGGTGATCGCCGCCCTGCTGGGCGCCGATGAGGTCGGCTTCGCCACCGCACCGCTGATCGCTGAAGGCTGCTTGATGATGCGCAAGTGCCACCTCAACACCTGCCCGGTGGGCATCGCCACTCAGGATCCTGAGCTGCGCAAGCGTTTCACCGGCAAGCCTGAGCATGTGGTCAACTACTTCTTCTTCGTCGCCGAGGAAGCGCGTCGTTTGATGGCGAAGCTCGGCTTCCGCAGCTTTGGCGAGATGATTGGGCAGTCCGAGCGTCTCGACATGCGCAAGGCGATCGGCCACTGGAAGGCGAAGGGGCTCGACTACTCCCGGCTGCTGGCCAAGCCGCAAGCCGCCGAGGGCGATGCGGTCTACAATAGCGAGCGCCAGGACCATGGTCTCGACAAGGCGATCGACAACGAGCTGATCAAACAGGCCGCACCCGCCCTGGAGAGGGGCGAGGCAGTGAAGATTGCGATCGACATTCACAACTACAACCGCACCTTTGGCACTATGCTCTCTGGTCGGTTGGCGGAGCGGTACGGCTTCGCTGGGCTGCCGGATGACACCGTCTATATCAAGGTGAAAGGCACTGCTGGCCAGTCCTTTGGGGCCTGGGTGACCAAAGGCGTAACCCTGGAGTTGGCCGGTGAAGGCAACGACTATGTCGGCAAGGGCCTCTCTGGCGGACGTCTGGTGATCTACCCGCCTAGCGAGTCGAAGATCGGCAAGGCGGAGGAGAACATCATCGTTGGTAACACTGTGCTGTACGGTGCGATCTCCGGTGAGTGTTACTTCCGCGGGGTCGGCGGTGAGCGTTTCTGCGTGCGTAACTCCGGTGCCAGCGCAGTGGTAGAGGGCGTGGGCGACCACGGCTGTGAATACATGACCGGTGGTGTCGTGGTGGTGCTCGGTAGCACCGGCCGTAACTTCGCTGCAGGCATGTCGGGCGGTATCGCCTATGTGCTCGACGAGGCGGGCGACTTCGAGGCTCGCTGCAACCTGGCTCAGGTTGAGCTCGAGCCGATCGCCGAAGAGGACGACGCGCTGGAGGCGCTGGAGCACCAGGGCGGTGATCTGGAGACCCATGGTCGGGTTGATGTCAGTCACGACATGACCCGCTTCGACGCGATCCGCCTCAAGCAGCTGATCGCAAACCACCTGCACTACACCAATTCTGAGGTTGCGAGGAACATTCTTGACAACTGGGAGGCGTACCTGCCGAAGTTCGTCAAGGTGATGCCGGTGGAGTACCGTCGCGCACTGAAAGCGATGCAGGCAGAGAAGCAGGCCGGGGCCGTCGCCTGATAGCCATTGATTATTGGTCCGCGAAAAACGCAAGACACGCAAAGAGTTTATTGTTTTGCGTTCCTCGCGGATAAAAACCGGAGTTAACTAACGATGGGTAAGCCCACAGGTTTCAAAGAGTTTCCGCGTCAGGACCGCGGCTATGCGCCGGTCGCCGACCGGCTGACTCACTACGGCGAGTTTATGATTCCGCTCAGCGATGAGGCGCTGAGTCAGCAGGGCGCACGCTGCATGGATTGTGGTATCCCCTTCTGCCATCAGGGCTGTCCGGTGAACAACATCATCCCCGACTGGAACGACCTGGTCTATCGGGGCGAGTGGCGCGCCGCCATCGATGTGCTGCACTCCACCAACAACTTCCCTGAGTTCACCGGTCGGATCTGCCCTGCCCCCTGTGAGGCGGCCTGCACACTCAATCTTGACGATGTTCCGGTAACCATCAAGACGCTCGAATACAGCATCATCGAGCGGGCCTGGGAAGAGGGCTGGGTGACGCCGCAGATCCCACGCCACAAGAGTGGCAAGCGGGTTGCGGTGGTCGGCTCCGGTCCTGCCGGCATGGCGGCGGCGCAGCAGCTGGCCCGTGCTGGCCATGCGGTGGTGATCTACGAAAGGCAGAATCGCATTGGCGGTCTGCTGCGCTACGGCATTCCCGACTTCAAGCTGGACAAGAAGGTGATCGACCGGCGCATGGCGCAGATGCGTGCGGAAGGGGTCGAGTTTAAGACCAACGTGCATGTAGGTGTCGACATCAAGGCGAAGCAGCTGCTCGAGGCGTACGATGCAGTGGTGCTGACCGGCGGTTCTGAGAAACCCAGGGATCTGCCGATTCCGGGGCGCGAACTGCGGGGCGTCGAGTTCGCCATGGATTTTCTGCGCACCAACAGCCGTCGGGTGCAGGGTGACCAGATCCCCGAGGATGAGTTTATCTCTGCCGAAGGCAAGCATGTGGTGGTGATCGGCGGTGGTGATACCGGCTCCGACTGCATCGGTACCTCCAACCGACATGGCGCAGCCTCCGTCACCCAGCTGGAGATCATGCCGCAGCCGCCGGAGAAGGAGGACAAATCCCTCACCTGGCCCAACTGGCCCAACAAGATGCGCACCTCCTCCTCTCAGGAAGAGGGCTGCGAGCGTATCTGGCAGGTCGCCACCAAGGCGTTTGTCGACGATGGCAACGGCCAGGTCAGGGCGGTGAAGTGCGTCAAGGTCGAATGGAATAAGGATGATGCGGGCAACTGGCAGATGTCCGAGGTCGAGGGCTCTGAGTTCGAACTAAAGGCCGATCTGATTACCCTGGCGATGGGCTTTGTCCATCCGGTTCACGAGGGCATGCTCGAAGAGCTGGGCGTGGAGCTGGATGGCCGCGGCAACGTCAAGGGTGAGACCGAAGGTGTGGATGCCTATAAGACCTCGATCGAGGGGGTCTATGCGGCGGGAGATATGCGCCGGGGGCAGTCGCTGGTGGTCTGGGCGATCCGTGAGGGGCGTCAGTGCGCCAAGGCGGTGGACGAATATCTGATGGGTTCGTCTGATCTACCTCGCTAAGATTGAGTTATCGGGCTGGCTAAAAAAGGGGCTGCGGCCCCTTTTTTGTGGTTACCACTCAGGTCAGATGGAAAACCGTCAGCTCCTGGTCGGGATTGAAGCGCCAGTCGATGTGGGTCCAGCTGGGGGCAATCTCCAGTCCACCAATGTTGAAGCGCTGGTACTTCTCCTGAATGATCGCCTGCATCTCCTGGGGCGTGAGGCCGACACAGATGATGTCGTAGGCATTGGCAATGGCATGTTGTGAGGTGGCCGAAAAGTAGGGGCTCTCGGGGGTTCGCAAACCACTCCACTCTCTCTCCACCGCTGTGATAGTTGTTGATTATGAGCGGCTTGCCAAGATATTTGCTCAGCTTGATGAGATTCTTATAGGCGCGCCGGTTAACGAAATTCCAAGCCCGCTGCTCGCCAAATCGGGTGTAGATTGCCGGTGGCACCAATTCGGCAAGGTGGAAATAGTCACTCATTGTTCTCTCCTTTCAGTTTGATCAGGTCAGTGACGAGGGTGGCCGGCAAATTGTCTAATAACAGCGGGATTAAATCATCGTGTATGGCTGAGGTGCGTGATCCTGATAGAAAAGAGTGTAGTTGACCTGCCTGGGTGATTGGCTAAGCTGAAGAAATAGCTTGGTTTTATGGAGACTTCAGGTCGGTTATGCTGCTCCTTGTCGTTGCAAGCAGAGAAGCCGAGGTTTTCATGAAGGAGAAGTTGATGGTGCTTCCTAGCACCCATTTTGAGCAGATCAGGGTAGTCTCGATTCCCAGTGATCTGGATGCCAGTGAGGCGTTTCGCTATGCCACCGGCATTATTGCCCAGGCCGAGGAGTCGGAGGGCGACTATTAATCGTTCCGAAAGTATTGGCAGTGTATACTGCTTTCCATGGCTACGATAAAAGAACAGCGTGATCAGAAAAGGAAAGATGTAGTGGAGG